>DAOLNV010000024.1 GCA_035416745.1 Candidatus Hydrogenedentota bacterium
ACGGGTTGCGTTCCGAGAGGGTCACATTGCGAAGACCAGAATGTTCTGGCAAGGCGCCGATTCTCAGGGTCCGTGCTGCAGGGGGCCTTGGGGTTCTTCGGGATGCCGCCCGAGGAGAGGCCGCGCTATGGGCTCGAGCATGGTGCTCAAGGCGCGCAAACCTGACGTCGCTTCCTGCGAATAAGCGCACAAAGCGCCCAAACCGTCATCAGGCACAGGACCGGACAGGACACCCACAGTCCCATGCGCAGCGAGGCCGGTTGGAAACGAAATTCGATGCGTGATACCCCCGGGTCCACGAGCACGCCCCGGAAGTTGTGGTAGACGGGAAAAACGGGAGTCTCTCCCCCATCCGAGTACGCTCTCCATCCGGGATAGTAGGCATCGGTCAATACCAGGACGGAGCGTGCGGGCGCATCGACGCGAACGGCGACCTTGGCAGGCGTCCATTGTTCGATGATAGCCGTGCCAGGGGCGGCCGGGCGGGTGTCCAAGCCAAAGGGCGGGACCGGGGCGTCGGTGATCGCGGCGGCGGCCGGGTTGAACGATTCCTCGTGCATTCGCAGGAAGAGCGCGTCGGGGTCTACAACCGTTTCGAGGGACTGCACGAGAAACGCGCGGGGCATGGCCCGCGAACTGCGGTAGATATCGATGCCGTCGGCCGTGCCGGTTCGTTCGAGACTGGACAGATCGGCGGGGTCCAGTTCCGCGCCTTCGGGAAACAGATAATACTGCAACGAACAGAGGGGCTCGGCCTTTCGCCAGTCGTCGGGATACGTCTTCTCGAGAAACTCCACAATGCGTTTTGGATAGAGGACGTCGTATCCGTGCAGTTGTTCGATGCGGTAATGCTGCATAAGGCCGGAATCGATTCCGGCTGTCAAGACGCTGATGCGCACGGGGTGTCCCTTGGCCTGGAGTTCAGTCGTGAGTTTAGTTTCGGGGTAGAGTTGCGTTGCCGGGATGGTGGGCAGGAGGTCGCGCGACGCGAACACCAGGTCAACGGCCAGGACGAGTGCCAGGAGCCCGGCGACTGCCCGGACGGGGACGCGGAAACACGCTGCCGCCGCAATAGCCATTCCAAGCGCCGCAAAGCATGCCGCAAACAGGATTTGACGCAATACGTAGTCGCTCAGACCTTGCATGGCCAGTACGCGTTTATGGAACAGAAACAGGCCGGCGGCCAGCAAGAAGGGCACGGCAAGCACGGCAAGGGGGACGGCGAGCTCGCGCAGGCGGCGTTTGGCATCGAGCCAGTGCTGGACGCCAAAGGCGCCGAGGAGGGGCAGGCCGAACAACGGGAAGGTTGCATACCAGTACTTCCATACGGGGAGCGCGTTCAACGCGGAGACGGGTTGCGAACGCAACGCGAAGAAGATACCGGCCAGACTGGGGACGGCCAACGCCAATGCTTGCGCGCGCATGCGGGCGGAGAGCTTGCCCCGGGCGAACAAGAGTGCGAGCGCCGTCCATGTCACCGCTCCGATGTACAGAAACGCGGTAGTATTCGAGTTGTCCGCCTCATCCAGCCAGAAGGTCTCGTGCGCGGAGATGCCGAAAAAGCGCGGAATAAGAAGGCAGACAAGGGTCTGCAGGGGAATTCCCGAGAACCTGGAGATCGTGTGTTGAAATGAGTCCAGCGAGATGTTGCTGTTGCGCACGTACTCGAGGAACGGCAGGATTTGGGGGGCACAGACAAGCAGGGCGAGCGCCCAGGCGCCGCCCGCGAGCATAACGGTTTTTCGAAAGGTGGTTGCCGGATGTTTTTCCAGGGTCACACGCAGGAAGAAATAGGCCCCGACGCCAAGACAGCCCATGAAAGCGGTTTCGGGATGACCGGTCAGCAACATGAGGATTGCGCCGACGGTCAGTGTGGTGAATCCGGCCCGGGCCCTTCCGAGGGCGAGGTACTCGGCCCCGAGGACAACCACCGGCATCAATGCCAAGACCTCGGGCAGCGGCCAATAGAACCAGTTCAGGCAGATGCCGCTCATCATCCACGCGAGCGAGAAAAAACGCGACGGTCCCGCGCTCAAGCCGATACCCCTTCCGCAGAGGTACGCCGTAACGCCGCAAAGCCAGAGACGCAACAGGAGGAAAACCGTGTCGGCGGTGAAGGGGTCGAGAAACCAGTGGGGGATGCGCAACGGAAAAAGAACAGCGCTCTGGTAGTTTGCAAGCAGGGGGACGCCGGTCGATTCGAGGGGGTTCCACAGGGGCCACTGGGCGTTTTCGTGGGCCATTTGTTCGGCGGCGTGGAGTTTGACGAAGAAGGACAGGTATTCATAGGGGTTTCTGTTCTTTGCCGGCGTCAGGTCAGCGGGACGGTAGTATTTCCAGGGCGCGTGCTCGTAAAGGAGCGCGCCCGGGATGGTCCGTTCGCCTCGAAGAAAAGTCGCCGGAAACAGGCAGGCGACCATGACAAGCAACAGCAGCGCGTGTGCCAGCAGCTCTTGCCATGTCATGTGATGCGTATCGTGATTCACGTTTCCGGTCCTTCTTCACTCCGGAGCCCGTCCGGCGCGTGGCCGGACGCTACTCAGCAGCGCCCCAACAGCCATCAACAGGCCGAATATCAATGCCAACGAGGAGATCGTCAATCCCACATAGAAAACTCCGGGTTCCATGCGGAACGTGACGGTGTGCCCGCCTTGCGGCACGATGACGCCCCGGAATACGTGGTAGACGGGCAGGAGTTCGGTCCGCTGCCCATCCACATACGAGTGCCAGCCGGGATAATACGCTTCCGAGACCACTAGAAGACAGCGCTCGAGCGCATCTACTTTGACGACGAGTTCGTTTCGCGAACGGCGGGTGACGTTGGCAGTCCCCAGCTCGGTGGCCGGCGTGTCAGGCAACGGGGATTGAGGCCGCACTTCGGTAAGCGCGACGGCTCCGGGGTCGTAGCCAAGGGACCGCATGCGCTCGAACAGGGCGTCTACGTCTTCAATAACTTCGAGCCGGGGCACGAGGAACGCCCGGGGATATGCGCGGGTGTTTTGCATCACATGAATGCCGTTGAGGGTGGTGACGTGCCGAAAGTACGGGTCAGCTGCCGCGAGATCGTACGATTCTTCTCGAAACAGGTAGTAGTTGACCGAGCACAAGGGTTCGATGGTCTCCCATGCTTCGGGGTGGCATTCCTCCATAAAGCGCATCATGCGGCCCGGGTAAATGCCGTCGCAGGTCCAAAGCTGTTCGAGGTCGTACATTTGGAGAAGACCGGGTTTAATACCTGCTGACGCCATGCTGAAACGCGCGGGTTTCGGCAGACCGGAAAGATAATCTGTAAGGGGTGTCTCGAAATAGAAACAGCTGCGCGGGGCTGTAGGGAGCATATCGCGAGCTGCAAGGCCGAGGTCCCCAGCCAGCAGGGCCGCAAACAGCACAATCACAGCGCGCTTTCGCAGGACCACCCACGCCATGGTGGCCACGACCGCTGCAACCAGGAAAAACGCGGCATAGAGCAACTGGTGGTGGACATATCCTTGAAGCTCCGGCTGCATGGCAAGGACGCGGCGGTTGAAAAGGTATAGCGCCGCCGGTATCAGCATGATTGCAGGAATTACAGCCAGCGGCCGCCAGATGTCCGCAATCCTGCGCCGCTCCCCAAACCAGTGTTGCAGTCCTAATGCGCCCAGAAGCGGAAGCCCGAACATGGCGAATACACAGTACCAGAGCTGCCAGACAAACCGGAAGCCGGGCAGGTTGTGCAGCGGCTCGAGCCATCCGATTTGGAAGACCAGTAAGAGCGACAATGCACAGGGTATGGCAAGACACACCACTTGAGTTCTGCGCTTGCGCGGCCATACGCCCCGGGCCGTGAGGAGGGCGATGCAAGCCCATACGACAATGCCCGGATAGATAAGTGTGACGTAGTTCGAGTTCTCGACCGGCGTCATCCAGAAATTGTCATCAGCTGTCAGACCGAAAAAACGCGGCACGAATAAGAGCGCAAGGCCACTGATCGGGATGGCTTTTTCAGCCGCGGTAGCGCGGCTCAATTGTTCAATGACGGCACTGCTGTGTTCGACATATTGAAGGAAAGGCAGAATCTGTACGGCGCACACGGCAAGAACGATGCACCACGCAGCGCCTGCGGCGGCCACGGGTTTCCAGAATGCCTGACCGTGCGGGCGTTGCCAAGCGAGACGCAGAACAAAGTACAGGCCTACGCCCACACTGCCTGTGAGAGCGGTTTCAGGATGTCCCGCAAGCATCATTGGAACCGCGCCTGCCAGCAATATGAAGAAGCCCTTCCGATACCGCGCGTCGAGGATGTATTCGGCGCCTAGAAAAACCAGGGGCAAGAATGCGATTACGCCTGGCTCGGGCCAATACTGCC
Organism: Candidatus Hydrogenedentota bacterium; assembly: GCA_035416745.1. Classification (NCBI taxonomy): domain Bacteria; kingdom Pseudomonadati; phylum Candidatus Hydrogenedentota; species Candidatus Hydrogenedentota bacterium. The sequence continues at coordinate 4,346 of DAOLNV010000024.1, forward strand.
ACGTGACGTTGTACCCGCTCATCATCATGCCGATCGAGAAGAAGGCGGCTGGTGCGCGGTCCAAGCGTATTCCGCGGCCGCAAAGATAGGCGTTGAACCCGCAGAGCCACAGCCGTGCCAGGTAGTAGATGGTCGTCGCGAGATACATTTCGAAGACGACATGCAACAGCCGCAGCGGAAAGAATATGGCGCTCTGGTAATTGGCCAGAAGTGGCATGCCCGTGAACTGCAGGTGGTTCCAGAACGGCCACTCGCCGTCCCCAAACGCCTCGCGGGTAAGCTTGAACCAGAGATTGAACAGCGATAGAGCCTCCGAAGGCAACCAGTTCCTGGAAGGTACAAAGTCAGCCGGCGCGTATTCTTGCCAGGGCGCCATATCGAGCAATACGCGGCCCGGCAGGATGATTTCCCCCTTCACAAATGTTGCGGGAAACAGCACAGCCAGCAGGAGGACCAGGAGTATCCCGTGAAAAACGAGTTCGTGCCAGGTAATCAGTTGTGTTTTGACTGTCACGGCGCTCTTCTGCCATCTTTGCAGGGTAACAAGCAACGGTAACAGCGGGATTATACACATGTTTGCGTCTTTGCGGCGCTATTGCGCCAGAAAAGCCAAAACAGGAGCACAGACATGGCGTTTGACGACCAGCGCTACGAGCAACTGGACTATCGGCGGTGCGGAACCAGCGGGCTGTTTTTGCCCCCGATATCGCTGGGGATGTGGCACAACTTCGGCACACGGGCGGACCACGACACGTGCCGCGAGATGATGCGCACGGCGTTCGATTCAGGCGTGACCCACTTCGATCTCGCCAACAACTACGGTCCCGAACCCGGTAGCGCCGAGGAGCGTGTGGGACGCATATTGCGCGAAGATTTTGCCGGGTACCGCGACGAGCTGATCATCTCGACCAAGGCGGGCTACAGGATGTGGCCGGGGCCGTACGGCGAATGGGGCAGCAAGAAATACCTGGCGGCTAGTCTTGATCAATCGTTGAAGCGCATGGGACTCGAGTATGTCGACATCTTCTATTCGCACCGTCCCGACCCCGGCACGCCGCTCGAGGAAACCCTGGGTGCGCTCGATCTCATCGTGAAACAGGGTAAGGCCTTGTATGCGGGCGTGAGCAATTACCGGGGCGCGTTCTTCGTGCAGGCGGCCGAAACGGTGAAACGTCATGACTGGACGCCCATCACCATTCACCAGCCCTGCTACAACATGATGCACCGCTGGATCGAAGCCGGCTTGCTCGAATACACCGCTCAGTATGGTGCGGGCGTGATCGTGTTTTCGCCGCTTGCGCAGGGGCTGCTCACGAACAAGTACCTGGACCCGTCGAATCCCATTCCCAGGGCCTCGCGGGCGGCTGATCCGGATGGGTTCCTGAAGAAAGAGGCTGTGACAGAAGATGTTGTGTCGCGGGTGCGGAAACTGGCGAATCTGGCCCAATCCCGGGGACAGACCGTGGCGCAACTTGCGATTGCGTGGGTGCTGCGCGACCCGCGCGTCACCAGCGCGCTCATCGGCGCGCGTACGCCCGAGCAGGTGAAAGATTGCCTGGGCGCGCTCGATAACTTGGCGTTTACCAGAGACGAATTAGCGATTATCGACGCACTCTTCCCCGCGTATTGATAGCTTGTGCGGATAGCCGCCTGAGCTGCCAGAGTGCTCCAAGGAACGCAAACGACAGGGTTGCGGTCGAAATCGCCATGCCCAGACGAAAGCTCCACGGGGTGAATCGGAACTGGATGGTATGGCGGCCTTCCGAGACGCGCACGGCGCGGAACAGGCCATAAGCAGGGAACACGTCTGTGCGGGCGCCGTCGACCGAGGCGCGCCAGCCGGGATAGTACGCATCAGTCAACACCAGGATGCAGTCCTGCCCGGCCTGGGCTTCGATCACGACCTCGTTATTGCTTCGTTTGAGCACTTCGGCGTGTCCGGCGGCCGCATTTTCACTGGCAGGCAGGGGGGCCGGAAGGGGGCTTTCGAGCAGGCAGGTTTTTCGCGGGTCGAACGACGGGTCCATCATCTTATCGAACATGACGTCCAGGTTCTCGGCCGTTTCCGCATGCGCTACCAGAAAAGCGCGCGGAAACGCCCTCAGGTTCTCATAGACTTCAAGCCCGTCCGCTTTCAGCACCAACCTGAAGCGGTCGGGGTCATCATACGGCATTCGGGGGGGCTGTTCGGGGTCGTGGAGATAGAAACGGACACTGCAGACGGGCTCCATGGGCGCGGCGGCTTCGGCGGTGGGAAGGCCCAAGCGCCCGAGGAACTCGATGTTCCGCTGCGGATAGATGCCGTCGTAACCCCAGAGCTGCTCGATGCCGCATTGCGGAAACAATCCCGGATTAATCCCCGCCGTGACGACGCCCACGCGCGGAGCGGGGGCTTGCCCCTTGAGGAAGCGGGTAGTCTCCGTCTCAGGGAATACCCAGGAGCGCGGCGCGGTGGGATGGTAATCTCTAGCGGCGTAAATGAGGTCCCCCGCCAATACCACCGTCAAAAGAAATACAAAAAGTCTGGGCGGCAATAGCCGCACCGAGGCGATGAACAATCCCGCGCAAACGCCGATGAGGACGACGAAGGTCATAACTTCCCGCTGCACATAGGCGGCGATGCCAAAACTCTGCATGAGGGGGGCGTAGAAGGATTTTGTTGCGAAAACCACGGCGACGGGGACGGCGAGAAGCAAGGCAGCGACCCCTGCATGCCGCCATTTGCGCGGCCTCCTGTTCCATTGTTCCAGGCCGATGGCAGCGAGAAGCGGCAGTGCAAACGCCGGAAATACGACGTACCAGCAGCGCCACATGGCGTTCAAGGTCGAGAATTCCTGGATCGGATGCATGAATGTGAGATCCAGCGACATCAGGAATGCCAAGACCGCCGGGACCATCAAGGATACGGTCATGGGACGAAAAGACCGTCTTCCCCGAGCAAACAGGGCCGTGATGCCGCACCAGACCGCGATACCGGGATAGACGAGCGAAACAAACGTGCTGTTGATGAAACGCGGCTCGAGCTCCGACCAGAAATTCCCGTCTACCGTCGAGCCGAAGAAACGCGGCACCCATAATGCAATCAGCCCTGCGAACGGGAAAAAGCGTTTGTCGAAGTCGCTCTTATCGCGTGAGCCGGCTGTGTTTGAGTTGGCTACATACTCGAGGAATGGCACGATGACGACGACTGCGATGAGAATCGCAATGGCCCAGGCCCCTAAGGCCAGCAGCACCGCCCGCCCCACCGGTTGCCTGTTACCCGCCATCCAGATGACCCGCAGCAGAAAATAGACGCCGAGCCCCAGTCCGAAGGCAAAAGCGGTCTCGGGGTGGCCGGTCAACAACGTAAGAGTCGCTGAAACCGTCAGGAGCGCGAATCCGCGGCGTGAGCGGTCCCGCAACAGCCATTCGGCTCCGAGAAACAGCAGAGGCGCCCATGCGGCGTTGTCCGGCACCGGCCAGTACGCCCACAGGAGATTGAAACTGCTCAACATCCACGCCAGCGAGAAGAACCGTGACGTTCCGGGGTGAAGCCCGATCCCGCGTCCACAGATGTAGGCGTTCATGCCGCACAGCCAGAGCCGCAGCAAGACCGTCAGTGAGGTGGCGGCATATATCCCGAGAAAGGCGTGGAGCAGACGGGCGGGATAAAACGGGTTGGACTGGTAGTTGGCCAACTGGGGCATTCCCATCATCTCGTAGTTGTTCCAGAGGGGCCACTCCCCCGCCTTCAACGCTTCCTGGGTGACAAAGTAGGTCTTGGTGAAGAACACGAAGACTTCGTTGGTGAGCCAGTTTTTCGGGGCGACGGCTTCGGGCGGCATGTTTTGGGACCACGGCGGGACGGTCGTCAACCAGCCTCCGGGCAGCGCGAGTTCTCCGCGAAACGCCACGCCCGGAAACAGGATTGCCAGAAGCGCCAGCAGCACGAGGGCGTGCATGAGAAGCTCGCGCCATCCGAGGGCCGGCGGCGTTCTGTCTAGTCTGTCATGCATCGTTTCTCCCGTTTTCGCAACGACACGATGGCGAAAGGCAGACTTATCAGCATGGCGGCGGTGGAGATTGCCAGGCCGCCAAAGAACGATGCCGGCCGGTATTCGAATCGCACCTCATGCGTACCGGCGGGCAGAACGACCCCGCGAAATGCATAATTCGCGGGGAATACCGCGGCGGGCCTGCCGTCGATAGATGCTTTCCATCCCGGGTAGTAGGCATCTGCCAGCACAAGGATGCCGGGGGTTTCCGTTTGGGTTCTGACGTGAACATGGGTAGACCCGCGCTGCGTGATTTCAGCGTTGCCGGGAGATGCGCTGAAGGCGTATTCGCCGGCGGCGGGAGGCCAGCCCGCGGGCTGCTGCTGCAGCAAGACCCGGCGTCCGGGGGCGAAGTCCGGGCTTCGCATTATGGCGAACAGGTCATCTTCGTCAGGCACAGCCTCCGATTCATGGACGATAAACGCGCGGGGAAGCGCCATGTTGTTCTTATAGACCGCGATACCGTCGAACTCCGCGAGCCGGGTAAACCGTCCGGGCTCATCGAGCGGGAAAAGCGGGTCGTAGTCGGCGCGGTGAAGATAGTGTGACAGGGCGCACGCGGGCTCCGCGCTCACCCAGAAATCCGGATCGAGCCGGGCGCAGAACGTGCGGATACGCCGGGGAAACATGGCGTCGTATCCCCACCATTGCTCGAGTCCGTAAGGCTGGAACAGGCCCGTGCGTACGCGGGTGGAAAGCGTGTGCAGACGGCTTGGTGACGGCAGCCCCTCCAGGTACCGGGTCAACTGCGTTTCGGTGTTGAGCCAGCGCGCCGGGGCCGACGGCAGCATGTCCCGTGCCGCGAAAACCAGGTCGCCCAGCAACACGGCGAGAATCAATGCGGCAGAAATCCGCGCGCGGCGACTAAGGGGATGCAGCGCGAGGGCGCCCAGACCCAGCGCCACAAACAGGGCTGCCGCCGCCATCTGTGTTGAGACAAAACCCGCTTGGCCCTGCATTTCGAGCACGCGCTGATTAAAGCGGAAGAGGCCATAGACAGCGAGGCCAACCACGACAGCCAAAGCCGCGGGCCATAGGAGTGCGCGCAGCTTCCAGCGTTCCCGCAACCAGCAATCGATGCCGAGCGCGCCAAGGTAAGGCAGAGCAAACATCGAGAAACTGATGTGCCAGCATCGCCACATCGCGTTGAATCCGGGAAGCCGATGGATGACCTCGAGGAATCCCCAGTCGTACGCCATCAAGAAATTAAGACCCACGACCATAATCATGGCAAATACGCGATGGCGCTGGGAAGACCAGCGTGCTCGCGTAGCCGGCAGAAGCCCTATCCCAAGCCAGCAAACGATCCCGATATACGTTCCGGTTGCCAGCGTCGAGTTGTATTTCCCCCAGAAACCGCCATGCGTTGGGTCGCCGAAACCAAAGAAACGAGGCGCCCACAGCGTGGCGAGATGCGACAGCGGAAATGCGTGGGGATCCGGGGTCTCGCTGCCGCGGAGCATCGAAAGCGGCACGTATTCGATGAAAGGCAGAAGTTGCGGCGCGGCGACGCACAGTGCCAGCAGCCATGCGCCGCCCGCTGCCAGGAGCGGCTTCCAGGCGAGGTTCCAGGACGGCCGCGCGAAAGCAAGCCGCAGAAGGAAGTAGGCGCCCGCGCTGAATCCCATGCTGAAGGCGCTTTCGGGATGGCCCCCCAGCAGCATAAGAGCCGCCCCCCCCGCCGTTGCGAAGAAGCCTTTCCGGTACGAAGCCTCGAGGAGCAGTTCCAGTCCCAGGAGCAGCAAGGGGAGCCATGCAATGACGTCTCCATCCACCCAGTAGAACCATGTGATGTTGTAGCCGCCGGCCATGAAGGCTGCCGCCGCCACCGTGGCCGAGACTGGAAGCAGTCCTGTGCGGCGCGCAAAATAGTAAGCCGTCATGCCGCAGAACCATAGCTTTGACAGCATGAGCAGGGTGGTGGCCAGGTTTACGTTGAAGACCGCCAGCAGGAGCTTGGGCGGATACAACATGGCGCTCTGGTAATTCGCCAGCAACGGCATGCCAGCGAATTGGAGGTGGTTCCACAGGGGCCATTCGCCGTTCCTGATGGCATCCGCCGCGATGTGGTACCACACGCGGAAAAAGACCAGGTTCTCCTGCGCAAGCCAGTTCGTGACGGGACGGAAGTCTTCGGGGACGTATCGGTCCCAGGGCGGACTATCGAAAAGAAGGCCGCCGGGGACGGGTGTTTCGCCGTGCAGAAACACGCGCGGGAAGAACACCGCGAGGAGCGCCAGCATGGCCAGCCCGGCAATGCCCAATTCCCGCCATTCGGCCCGCCCCTTCATCGCGCGGGCTCCTTCGCTGACTTCGTGCGGATGAGACGGACCGCCGCGACGGCGGACGCCAGTAGCGCGATGACGGATACGGCCAGACCCAGCTTGAAACTCGTGGGAAAGTACCTGAACTCCACGGCATGGTCCCCGGCAGGCATGAGGACGCCCCGGAAAGCATGATTGACGGGAAACACGCGGGCCTGTTGGCCGTCAATTGCCGCTTCCCACCCCGGATAGTAGGCATCCGCCAGCACGAGGACGCAGCTCGCCTTCGAGGATGCTTGCAGGCGTACGCGGGTGGCGGTGTGTTCAAGAATTTCAACGGGGCCAAGGTCCGCGAGTTCAGCCGAGGGTGCTGGTCCCGGCAGTGGTTCCTCGACCACGGCCGTGTAACGGGGATTGAATCCGGCGCTCGACAATACGCTGAACCGCGCTTCGGTGTCGGGCACATCGAGGGCGCGGGCAGCGAGAAACGCCCTGGGCATAGCGCAGGTGTTTTCATAGACGTCGATTCCGTCCAGCGTAGCCATAGGGTTCAGGCATGCGGGGTCGTCTTTGGGCGGAGACGGCTGTGCGCCGGCAACGTAGAGGTAGTGCGTGATGGCGCATGCCGGCTCGGCGGCGTGTCCCGGAGCGTCTCCCAAAGCAGCTCGAAACTCCGAGATCCGCTTGGGATACATCCCCTCGTACCCCATCCAGGTTTCGATGCCGTACAGGGGGAAAAGCCCCAACGTTATGCCCGCAGTCTGGACGGACACCCGGGAAGGCTTCTCGAGCTTCTGAAGCCAATTGGTCAGGGCTGTGTCAAACAAGATTCGCTCTGACGGCGCGGTATGGTGGTAACCGTGGGCGGCATGCACCAGGTCCACGGCGAGAAGCACGGTTAATGCGGCGCAAAGAACACGCGGCCGGTTCCAGACGCTGCGGAGTCCAAGGAGAACCAGGGTTCCCGCAAAAAGGGCCAATGTGACCATCATGCGGCGCGCAACAAACGCGCTGAGCCCTTGCATTGATAGGACGTTATGCTCGAAAGCGAAATAGCCGCCAACGATAGCGGCGATGAGAAGTCCAATTGCGAGCGGCGCCGCCAGTAAGCGAAAGGGCGGCCGCCGCTGCCGCCAGTTCTCGAGTCCGAGCGCCGCGGTCAACGGCAAAGCGAACATCGGGAACGCCGCATAGTACATGGCCACGACAGAATTGAGCACCGGAAGACGGTTCAGGAAGTCGAAAACGGGGTGCCTCCAGGCCAGGAGCAGGAGTACAATCGCGGAACCCAGCAAGGCAAGCGCTGCCGGCATTCGCGACCGCCTGCTCTCGTTGTCCTTCCAAAACGCCAGAGGAAGGCAGGCCCAGACCGTTGCGCCAGCGTACAACATGCCTAGATAGGTTTGATTCAGCGAACCGTGCCAATAGTTGGCATCGGTGTCGGAACCAAAGAAGCGCGACACCCACAGGGCTGCCACGGCGGAGGGGGCGTACTGAAATGTCTCGACACCGCCCTGCATTCGTGTCTCCGCGGTAACTGTGTTTCGAAGGTATTCGAGAAACGGAAGTATTTGAGCGGAACAGATGAGCAGGATAGACACCCAGGTCGCCAGTGCGAGGGCGATCGGGGTCCACAAAGCGCGCCCGGTTCGGCGTTCAAAGGCAAGGCGCAGTAAGAAGTAAATCCCAAGTCCCAGTGCAAACACGAAAGCGATTTCGGGTTGCCCGGCAAGCATGAACAGCGAACCGCCCATTACAAATGCCGCGAATCCTTTCCGATAACGGCCTTGCAGCAGCCATTCGATGCCGAGGAAGACGATGGGCAGCCATGCGGCAACGTTGGTGGGTGTCCAGTAACACCAGACAATCGAGAACCCTCCCGCCATCCACGCGACCGAAAGAAACCGGGCTGTTCCCCGTGACATCCCGATTCCCCGCCCGAGAAGATAGGCATTGAATCCGCATAACCAGACATTGAGCAGAACGTAGACGGTCGTGGCGAGCGGCAGGGGCAGGAAGGCATGAAAAAGCCGCAGCGGATAAAACACCGTGCTCTGGTAATTGGCCAGAAGGGGCATGCCCGCGTTTTCGAGAGGATTCCAAAGCGGCCACTCGCCGTCCTCGAGCGACCATTGGGCGAGAGCGTAGGACTTGTGCAACGTGCAAAAGGCCTCGATCTCCGCGTAGTTCGCCCCCCGCCCCGTTGTCGGCCCGGCGTAGGAGCGCCACGGCGCAAGGCTGTACAACAGATCTCCCGGCAGGGCCATTTCGCCCCGCAGAAATACACCAGGAAAGAAGATGGCGAGAATGAGCAGCAATACCGCCGCGTGAAGCGCCAACTCGACAAGCGTCAGGCGCTCGTCCGGCTCGTTTATGGCTTTACCGTCCTTATCACGCATCGGCTGCGCTCCGTAACGTTGCCCGCCAAAGGAGCGTAACACCGAGAACCGCCGCCAGCAAGAGCGAAACGACGGATACCCAGAGGCCTACGCGAAAAGAAGCGGGCTCGTAAGCAAAGACGACGGTGTGCGCCCCTTTCGGTACGATGACGCCTCGGAATGCCGAGTTCACGGGAAAAATCTCCGCACGTTGCTCGTCGAGCCACGCTTTCCAGCCGGGGTAGTAGGCTTCGACCGCGACAAGTACCGCGGGCGTTTCGGCAGTGACGGCTATCTCCATGCGTGTCGAGGTGCGGGCGGTGACCGTAGCGGTTCCGGGATTTCCCATGGTTGGCTCGGGCAGATTGGGTGGCGCGGGAGCTTCGAGCAGCGCCATGGTATGGGGGTCGAAGGCGCCGGTCCGCGCAAACGCAAACATGTCGCCGACCGAGTCAAACACCTTGAGGTTATTAACGAGATACGCCCGCGGCATCGCCGTCTTGTTGCGATACACCTCGATCCCGTCGAATTCGGTGAGAAGTTCGTAGTTGCCGGGGCGTTCGCGGAGGGGGAAGAGCGGATTCTCCAACTCAGCGAGATGGAGGTAATGCGAGATCGCGCAGGCGGGCTCAAAGGTGTCCCAGAGTTGTTTGCCGAAGGTTACTTGCAGCCGCTTGACCCGAAGGGGATACAGTCCATCGTATCCGAGCCATTGTTCGATGCCGTAGACAGGGATCAGGCCGGTCTGCATGGCCGAAGTGGCCGAGCAGACGCGGTTGGGCTTCTGGATGGTCCGGAGGTAGTCCGTCAGGGGGGTCGGTGGAAACATCCAGGATTTCGGCACCGTGACATGCTGGCCATGCACAGCTGCCAGGAGGTCGCATGCGAGCAGTGCCGCAATACCCCAGCCGAGAATCCTCCGTTTGTCAGCGATGCAGTTAGCCGCGAGCAGGGCCAAGGCGGCTGCCGTGAAGACAACTGCGATGAACAACTGCCGCCGAACGTAGGGTGCGCTGCCTTCCATGATCAGCACGCGCGATTCGAACCGGTAGAATCCGTACACAAGCACACCCGCCAGCAGCGCCAGGAAGACCGCAGGCAACAGCTCCTTCAGCGAACGTTTCCGGGCGTACCACTGCTCGATGCCCAGCGCGCCCAACAGAGGCAGCGCGAAAACCGTGAAGCCGATGTGCCAGATGTACCACATTGAACTGAACACGGGCAGTTTCTGAATGGGTGCGACAAGCAAGCTGTTGAAGGCAAGCAGGGCTGCGAAAACCGCGGGGATGGCAACGCAGAGGGGCCGGACATAGTCGCGTTCGCCGTTCTTGCCGCGCACAAGTACCAGTGCGGCCCCCAGCCACGCGGCGATGCCCGGATAGATCAGGGTCGCGTAATTCGAGTGGTCGAGCAGCCGAAAATTCCCGTGGGGGGTGAATCCGTGGTACCGCGGTACCCAGAAGCAGAGGATAGCTCTTGGCGAAAGCGTGGTTACGGTCGATTCGCCTTCGGGCCGCGCCAGGAACGTGTAGCTTTGTGTGAGATACTCGAGGAACGGCAGCCATTGCACGCAGGTTATGAGCAATGCCACGCCCCACGCAAGGGCGGCGGCCGCGAGAGGCTCGGCCAGCCTGTGCCGCCAGTTGTGACGCAGAATCAGCCGTAACACAAAATAGATGCCTGCGCCGTAGCTCATGGTGAATGCCGTTTCGGGATGACCGGCGAGAAGAATCAGGACCGCCCCCGTAACCATGCAGGCAAAACCCTTCCGGATACGTCCCGCGACAAGCCATTCCGCGCCGAGGAACAGCACCGGAAGCCATGCCGAAACGTCCGGTTCCGGCCAATAGGACCAGAGAAGGTTGTAGCTGCCGAGCATCCAGCCAACGGACAAGAACCGCGCTGCGGGCACTCCCAGGCCGATTCCGCGTCCGCATAGGTAGGCTGTGGCGCCGCAGAGCCACAAGCGCAACACAAAAAACAGCGTGATGGCCGTGTAATTGTCGAACAGCACGTGGAGAAGGCGCGGCGGGTAGAACACGGCCGTCTGGTAGTTGGCCAGCAGGGGCATCCCGGTGTTTTGAAGGTGGTTCCAGAGAGGCCACTCGCCCGCTTCTAATGCGTCCTGGACCTCCTTGTACCAGAGGGTGTGTTGGCAGATGGAATCGAACAGAACCGGGTTCTTGTGGCCCTCGAAAGTCTCCGGGGCATGAAACTTCCAGGGGGCGGCAATGAACAGGATGTCGCCCGGCAGCGTGATCTCCCGCCGCAGGAACGTCCCGGGGTATACGGGCACGAGCAGCGCCACAAGCAGCGCCGTTTGAATAATCAGTTCACGCAAGGTCACGCGATTGGCATTCATCCGGCTCGCGCTCCCCGATTTCGCCGCCGGGTCCCTTGAATGACCCGGAACGCGCTGTACGCCCCGGCGAGCAGTGCGCCCGTCGAGGTGAGCAGGCCGATGCGCAGGCTGAGCGGGAAATAGGAATACTCGACCGTATGCCGCCCGGACGGCACAAGCAAGCCCCTGAAGGCGTAGTATGCCGGGAAGATTTCCGCCGGTTCTCCATCGATTCTGGCATTCCAGCCGGGGTAATAGGCGTCTGAAAGCACGAGAACGCAAGGATTCATGGCCTCCACCTCGACAACCACGCGTGTAGGTTGCCGCAAGGTAACGTTCGCCGTGCCGAGTACGCCGTCCTTGGGGGGCGTCAAAACAACAGGCGGGCCTTTTTCGGTGACGACCGCGTTCGAGGGGTTGAATTCGGGATCGCGCATGGTCTCGAACAGCGCGTCAATGTCCGGAATCACTTCCAGTTGCGGGACGAGGTAAGCCCGGCCGAAGGCACGCGTGTTTTCGTAGATTTCCATGCCGTCGACGGTGTCCACATATCGGAGATACGGGCGCTCGTCAAGTTTCAGCACGGGCTCCAACTGGGGGTAGTTGAGGTAGTACCCGATTGAGCAGACCGGCTCCATGGCGTTCCAGATACCGGTACCCATTTCGAGCTGAAACCGACGGATACGTTCGGGATACAGGCCGTCATAGCCGAGCCACTCCTCGATGCCGTAGTTGGCCACTGTGCCGGGCGGGATATACCCTTCCGCGACCCCGAAACGGCGGGGAGGCTCGATAGATTGTAAACGTTTAAGGAGTGCGGTCTCCGGAAACACCTGTTCCCGGGGCAGACTGGGGCGCAGGCCGCGCGTGGCCAGGGCGTAGTCGCCCGCGGCGAACAGCGTGAGGCAAATGAGCAACACGCGCGGACGCCGCACGAAGCAAGAGATGCCGCACAGAACGAGGCCGGCCGATGCGAGCCCGGCAGCGAGCCAGGATTCCCGGACCACGTACCCCCACATGTCTTTCATGACCAATACCTGTTTGTCGAACCGGAGCAGCACGGCAATAACGAGCGCGCCGGCGATCAAGGGCGGCAGGGCCCAGGCTGTCTCACGCAGGCGGCGCGGCCGCGAGAACCAGCGCTCGAATCCGAGCGTTGCCAACAGGGGAAAAGCAAACATCGCGAAACAGGCGTGGTACCATTCGCGCAGGGTATTCATGAGCGGCAGGCGGTGAACAAACTGCAAGGTGGGAAAATAGAAACTCAGAAGCAGGCCGAACGCTGCGGGAATCGCCAACGCGATGGCCATGTTCCGCCGTTCGCGGTCCTTCTCGCCGCGGTTAGAGCGCGTGAACATGAACATGGTCCCGAGCCACACCGCCATACCCGGGTACAGCATGCTGATGAGGTTGGAATTGCTGTTGGCGCCCGCCAGGAAATTGTCCTCGGCCCAGGTGCCGAAGAAGCGCGGCGCCCAGAACGCCGCTACCATTCCCGGCATGTAGATTTCGCCTCCCTCGGCCTCGTTGCGGGCGAATTCGCTGGTGCTGTGCACGAGGTACTCGAAGAACGGCACAAGCTGCGACGCGCACACCAGAAACACGAGCAGCCAGGCCAAAACACATACACCTATGGGGATAATCAGGCGCAGGCCCATGCGTCGTTGTTGAAACAGGCGAACCACAAAGTACCCCCCGAGACCGAGGCAGAACGTAAACGCTGTTTCGGGGTGGCCGGCCAGCAGCAGCAACGTCCCCGAGAACGCCACCGTGAAGAAGCCCCGCCTGTACTGCTCGCGGAGAACGAACTCGAGCCCGGCAAACAGTGGCGGCACCCAGATCGCGACGTCGGTTAGCGGCCAGTGGCACCAGAGCAGGTTGTAGCTCCCGAGCATCCAGGCTACCGAGAAGAAGCGGGCGAGCGCAGTGCTGAACGCGAGCAGGCGGGCACACACGTACCCCACCATCCCGCACAGGAAGAGTTTGAGGATGACATACACCGTCAAAGCCCAGTCAATCTGCAACACCAGCTGGAGGAGATGAACGGGGTAGAATACCGAGCTTTGGAAATTCGCAAGCAATGGGATACCAGTCAACTGGAGATGGTTCCACAGGGGCCATTCCCCGTTCCGGACCTCCTGTTGGCACAACAGGAAATTGGGGCGGGTGAAGAAGATGTGGTCAAACACCAGCTTGTTTTGCGGGAAATCCCACCCCTGGGGGGCATATTTGTCCCAGTGCGGGAGCGCAAAAAGGATATCAGCGGAAGAAATGACCCTGCCCAGGAAAAACGTGCCCGGAAACAGAACGGCCAGCATCGCCAGTAAGAGCGCGCTCTGCAGGAGGGACTCGCGCAGTGTCGGCCTGTTGTTTGAAGACTTCATTCGATACCGTATACAGCCTTGCTGCCGGAAAAACCACAGGATGTGCCGGACCCGAGACCGGCACGCGTCGAGTGCTAATTATTGTGAATACCGGCGATATCTTCAACCTCATGCAGCAACTCATGGAGCGCAAAAGGCTTGACGAGGCAGGCGCGGGCGCCCCGTTTAAGGGCGGACTCAACCGTGCGCGGGTGGTTGTCGGCAGTCACCACGATGACGGGGATGCCGGGACGAATATTCTGAATCTCCGTAAGCATGTTGGGTCCAGGCACATCTTTCAGTTCAAAATCCAGCAGGACCACGTCAAACAGGGCTGCTGCCACGGCCTGCATGGCGCGTACCGCATCCTGAGCGGCAATCACGGAGAAACCCCGGTTGCGCAAGGTCTCTTTGAGCACCTCACGCGTGGTTTCATTCTCGTCGATCAGGAGCAGCGAAGGCATGGGCGGGGCCTCGGGGTCTTCGAAGGGTGTTTCCCGAGCGCGCTTCACTTCCGGAGCGGGTTTGGGCGGTTCAGGCGCGGGGGAAGGCGGCTTCTGCCTTTGGGGCGCTGCGTCTTCCTGGCCGGACGGTGTTTCACGGCGAGCCGTGCTTTCCTTGCGGTCCGATATCATCACGGGCGCTGGTGCGGCCGGCGCCCCGGCGCCTTCCCTTTCTACGGGCAGCGTAATCTCGAAGGCAGCTCCCGCGCCAACCACAGGCGCCAGACGCAGCTCTCCGCCATGCTTGCGCACAATAGCCCGGCACACCGCCAAGCCCAGGCCCGTTCCCGGCACGTCCTCTCTCAAGCTGACAAAGGGCTCGAAGATCGCCTCCGCGTATTTTTTCGGAATGCCCGGTCCGGTATCCTCGACCCGGATATATATGCTTTTTCTATCTTGGCCTGCTGCCGTCTCAATCCTCAGTTGCCCGCCGGTCTGCGACATGGCCATCTCGGCATTCACGATGAGATTCAGAATGGCGTGCTCGAGTTGGTGCTTATCGGCGTTCACCCTGGGCAAACCGTCCTCGTAATCTTCGACGACAGTGATTCCCTTGGCGGCCAGGCGGTCGGAGAGGGTCGACATCACTTTGTGGAGAATGTAGTTGACAACCGTCGGGGCAGCCGTGGGCGTGCCGGGCCGTGCAAAGGCCATCAGGTCGCTCACGAGCTTACCCAGCGCGCGGTCTTGTTCGAGGATGGCTTCCGCGGCCCGATTCTCTTCCGGCGTATGAGTACGCCGAAGCAACAGGTGGGCCTGATTCGCGATGACGTTGAGGGGCCGCTGGAGAGCATGTGAAACGCCTACGGCGAACTCCGTCATGCCGTCAGCTTGAGCGCCGGGTCCGGAGGAAGCGGTGCGCGCGATTGCCTCGGCGAGTTCCTCACTCAACTCCCGGAGTTCGTCGTATGCGTGATGCCGTGCAATCACAGCTCCGCAGGCCCCCGCGAAAGCCATCAGTTTGAACTTATCCCACGAATAGTCCTCGAGCTTCTCAACGGGTGTCTCGAACATGACTTGGCCGTGGGTGACCCCGTCGGCCACCAGGGGAAGCATGAGAATCCCGTCTTTCAACTCGGGTTCAAACCTCTCCGCGCCTCGCCATCCGTTTTCCCCCATGCCGATGCCCAATTGGTCGAGGGCTTCGAGGGCGAGGATTTCCACCTCGTCCAACTCCTCCTCGGTGGTGGGGGACATAGGAATGCGGAAGCTCTGCGGAGGCGAATCTGGCAGGTCCCACGTCATTCCAGTCAGGTAGCGGTTTCTCTCGTCGAAGGCGCAACACATGCCGGGAGCCGCTTCCAGACACTCTCGGACCGCGGCGGCAATGAGCCCGAGTACTTCGTTAAACGTCTGCGACGGCCGAAGGCTGGTATTGAGCCGGCTGAGCGTCTGCAGCCATTTGATTTCTTTCTTGAGGGACGCGTTCTCCGCGTTCGCGTCCGTTTGCGTGAACGTGAAACTGGCTGCGGCTTTTGAGCGTTCTTCCACGGGCGCCGGCCCGCCGCCCGTGTCCGATTCCAAGATTGCAAGGCGCTGTTCCACGGCAACGCATGTTTGTTGGTGGAGGGATTCGATGCTTGCGTAATCCAATCCCAGACGCACGGCACGAGCGCGGACCTCTTTATGAAATACCACGGTAGGTTCCGGAACACCGCCGAGAATCCAATGGCTCATGGCATTAGCGAACCCCACCACGGACACCAAAGAGATGAGGCCGCGGTTTCCAAGAAGGGTGCCTGGCGGAAGGTGATGAAACCATATGGCCTGGCTTACCTGCCTGGGGAGGGCCCATCGTTCCGCAAGCCATTTCCCTGCCAATGCATGGTCCGCGTCGAACTCGTTCTTCTCGCGGGGCTCCATGTTGGCGGCGTCGCTGCTCTCAAGAAACGCGCAATAGTCCTCGGGCATAACCGTGACCATGGCAAGCCGGCCGATGTCGTGAAGCAGGCCTGCAACATACGCTTCGTCCGCCGGGACGATGCCGGTGTACGACGCGGTCTTTGCGGCGCACGTTGCGCATGTCAACGCATGACGGAGATGGTGCTCGATATGCGACTGATAGGGCTGGAGCGGCAGGCTGGCTGAGGTTGCGCCGAGAACTGCCCGGCGAAGCCCTTCGATGCCTGCCTTCCGTACCGCGTCCCGAAGGAGAACCGTCTCGGATGCGGCCGCGGACGCCGGCGTGTTAGCCATGCGCAATACGCAGCACGCGAGGGCAGGGTCCATCCCCGCAAGGGCTCCGGCGGTTTCGATATCAGGTCGAGAGCTGAAAAGAACTGACAAGGCCCGGCCCGCGGCCTTCATCGTGGTTGGCAGATGATCGATACCGGCAATCATCTGTTTGAGTTCCGGCTTGCTCACGCAACGAGTACCCCCGCGCAAAGCATAGCACGAACGGGTTGCGGAGGCGAATCTCATGATCGGCCGCACGGAAGACAAGCATGGGGAAAGATGGCGCGCCGTCTCCCGTACCCAAGCTCAAGGGGAATAACCCCCGTGAACTATTCCCCGGTCATCTGCGGGGTCCGCATACGGCGAACAACGAGACCGGCAAGCCCCAGCAAGAAGCCAATGCACAGGCAGAATATGCCCCCCAGGTATATCCCTACCGCCAATTGCCCGACGCGCATGCTCCAGCCTGCCGCAACGCAGCAAATGCCGATGACGCCGAGAGTGATGCCGGTAACCATATAATCAACGCGGCCATGACTGGAAGGGGCCGGTACGGGCAAGGCATCGCTCCCGGCGCCGCCGGGTTCGGTGAGTAGGCCGGGGTGGCGGTCCAACTCCTTTAGAACCGCTATCCGAACTTGGTAATCGACCCATGAATGCAGCAAATAGCGCAACGCGCCGGTGAGAAGCAAAGCCACCAGGCCAACAGGAATCACGATAGTGAGGAGGTCTGCCATTCTCTGTCCTTTCTCAACCATTTGGACGGGCTCAGCAACGGCCCGGTTTCACAGTCTTTCATAAGCTCTTGAAAAGTCGTTCACTTAGTTATCAGGTGACCTCGCCAAGTTAAGGAAACTGTGGAGCTGGGTCGCCAAACGCCCGTTCGGCTGACAGCAGAAGGATACCGAAACCCGTGACATATCCCGATCGCCTGTCATGGCAAGTGCCTGATATAACGTGAGATTCGCTCCCTCGCGGGAAAAACCTCGGGAATATTCGGTTAGCACCTGAATTGATTGGACTTGGCATTCTCTAGCAGTGAGAAGGACGGCGCGAGGCGAAACCGTACGGTCAGGCACGGCGTCTAAACGGATGTGATGAAAACGTACATCAAAAGTATCCTCTTGGCGGGCATTATCGCGGCGGTTATCGTGTTTTTCACGGTTCATGCCGTGGCCCCGACCCTTCCCCGGGTGGTGGGCCGGCCGGCCATCAAAGAAACGCGCAGTTTTTCGTGGCCGGGCTCACAGCGCTTCGAACTGGTCAATCGTGACGGCGAGGTGCGGGTATGGCCCCATTCAGCCAAAGAGGCCGCCGTGACCGCCACAGTCCGAATCTATGCTGTCGAGAGGGACGGCGGGGCGGTTGCCCGGACATATGCCGATTCCCTATTCGCCGTGACAGCCGAGAAAGACCGGATCAGGATTGTCAGCGAACCGGGCGAAAGGCCTGACCTGATCGATATGCGCGTGGATTACGATGTGTATGTGCCGTTTGGTACGGACCTTGACGTGGTCAGCGCGAATGGCAATGTCCTCGTTGCGGTCGGATGCGGCCAGGTAGACGTGCAGGGCCGCAACGCCGACATCTACATCAAGAAACCGGGCGGCATGGTGACGGCCAAGACCACCAACGGGCGCATCAACGTCATGGACGCGCCGGAAGGCGCGCTTCTGGAGACGGTAAACGGGAATATCTACGCCTACATGCAGGGCGGTGCGATCAGCGCTGATACAACCAATGGCGCAATCGTTGCGCATGTGCCTGACGAGAACGTGAATCGCGCTGAATTGAACAGCATGAACGGGGGGATTACATTGGTAATGGATGAACGGTGTTCCGCGATTGTAGACGCCCGAACCATGCACGGCGGAATACGTTCGGACTTTGCGATTGATACGTCCTCGGGAGTGCAGCGCCGGCACCACCTTCGCGGAGAGATTGGTTCGGGACGCGCCCTGCTCAACATGCAGACGCTTAATGGCAATATCTGGCTTGCGAGGGGACGGTGATGGCGATAGCGACAGCCACAGCAGGATATTTGCGGGGCATGGAATCCATCCGCGCGAGAGAACTGTCTGACGAAGCGCTCGTTGAACGCACGCAAGCGGGCGAGGTCGAGGCGTTTTCAGAACTCGCCCGGCGCCACGAACAGACGGTCTACAATCTTGCCCTTCGGTTCATGCGAAACCATTCGCTCGCCGAAGATATGGCTCAAGAAGCCTTCCTGAACGCGTTCCGGAAAATTCGCAAGTTTCGCGGAGACGCACGGTTTTCAACATGGCTTTACCGGATCGTCTGCAATACCTGTCTGAGCGAGCTGCAGAAGAGAAAGCGGCGCGGCGAGCTGTCGGCAACCATGGAGGTCGGGCTTCCGGAAACGCCGGACAGGGCCGCGATTCATGCCGACGAAGCCGAACTCATCCGCCGGTGCGTGGCCCAGCTGCCCAAACGGTACGCCCAGGCAATCACCCTCTATTATTTGAAAGACTGCTCGTACGACGAGGCTGCCGAGATCATGGAAGTTCCCCAAGGCACCTTGAAAACATGGATGCACCGTGCGCGCAGGCATCTGCGGGATATCGTGGGGAAGGAACTGAGGGAAGACCATGAGACTTGAGGATGATGCCCGGGATTCGCTTGACCAGCGAATCGATGCCGCGTTGCGGTCAGAAGCGTCCGTCTGTGTTCCGGACGGCTTTCATGCCCGCCTGAAGCGCCATCTTTGCATCGCGCGCATGCTGGAGCGTGAGCGCCGCGCGTTTCGTGTTCGGATGGTTCGTGTCGCCGGAATGACCGCTTTGGTTGTGGCAGTAGCCATTCTTGTCGGCAGTTATCTGGATGTTTCGCACGATTTTCTTTGGGATGCCCCGGGTTTTTGGGGACGCCTTGACTATCTGGCTGCGGCTGCGAACCGGATATGGTTGATGTCGGAAAGCCCCGCCCTATCGCTTTCTCTGACGGCCGTAGTGGCCACCCTGTCCATCTCGGGGGCGTTCGTAGGGTTTTTCCGGGAGCCCCGGCGTCCCTAATCTTCCCCCTCGCCGCCGGAAACTACATAAGTTACTTTTGGAAAAAGACTTATGAATAGCCCTGGAGTTTCGGGCCAAGGCTTTCCAAAGGGCAAGACTTCTGCTATAATCTCGCTCCGCTATATGGAGAACAGTCCCGAAACGTTTCAAATCAACGAGGTTTTCAGAAAATGCCGGTTAAGTACGAATGTCCAAAATGTGGCCGGCGCTTCACGGAATGGGGCGCCGAAAAGGTCGGATTCAAATGCCCCAAAGACCAATGGTGTACGAAAGAGCATCCTGATGATGTGGAGCTTGTGCGTGTCGGGTCTTCGGACGAAGGACTTTCGCGCCGGCCCACTTTGAAGCGGACGCCCCGGAAGATTGCGCAACCCAAGCAACCGGTCATAGAATTTGATGAAGACGAGGCGCTGGTTCCGGACGTGGAAGAACTCGAAGCGGAAGAGGAATTCGAAGAAGAGGAAGAAGAAGAACTCGTAATAGAAACCGAGGACGAGGAGACGGTAGCGGCACCGGAAGAAGAAGCTGGCGCCATTGAAGAATTGCCCGATGAAGAGGAAGCGGAAGCGGAAGAGAATGTCGCCGATCTCGGGGACAGTGAAATTTCGGATGAGGAGGAGATGGTCTAGAACCCGAGAGTAGTTTTCCCTGGAACAAAACAAGCGCCCCGGCGGCCCTTCCTCTTATGAGATATTGGGGCGCCGGGGTGATTCATTGTGTGGCGTAAACGGACGTGTGCGCTTACTGTTGCCCTTGCCGGGGACTCTCGCCGGCTGCTTCGCCGCTCGCGTCTTTCTGTTCCTTGCGCATCTTTTCCGCCGCCTCTTTCGTGGTTACTAGCATGCGGTCGGGTTTGTAAACGATATCCAACCGTCGCATTTCGGGTTGTTTGAGCAAGTAGTCGTGGAAGAACTGGACCAGGTTGACCGTGGCGCCATCCTTGACGGTCACGTCGACTTTCAAATCTTCCGTCTTAGCCATTTGCCGGAGAGGCGTGTCGGCCACAATCTGGACATGTGTGGCCAGGCTAAGGGCTTTGAGGACCTCGAAGAGGCTTTTGCCCGACAACCCCGGCACCTGTTGCGTGATGTCTTTTCGCAGTTTCCCCACGAGTTGCGCAGGGACCTTTACGCCCGGCAGGACCTCGATATTGCCGTCTGCATCCCGTGTCATGCCTTCAGGAAGCGTTGACTCCGCCGTAGAGGGTGGCGCAGCCGGTTCGCCGCTGCTTGTATCCTGTATATTGAGCCCGAGGGGATCGTAGTCGTCCCATTCAATGTCGGAAACGACCGTTCGGGGAAGCGCCATGGGTGCCGCGCCCTTTACAATCTCTATCTCGTAATCGGTAGGCGTGCGGCGCAGCACCTGGACGTTCTCGATCCGGCGTCCATCCTTGAGGATTACCGTATCGCCCGCGTGCTGTTCAACTGGCTCGCTGTACATTCTGAAGTCGTCTTCTTTGGTGGCAGCGGCCTTGTTGCTTTCGCTTTCTTCGGCAGAGCTGGTGTCGCCGCCGGCATCCGTCGTGATAACGGGTTGGTCGCCGCCGCTTTCCCGGTCCGTGTCCGCTGCCTGCGCCATTCCGGCAGCTGCGGCAAGCATCATCACAGAAGCGAGCAAAAGAACATATCGCATGGTCAGGGACCCCTTTCTGCAAAAAGCAACCCGCGATTTCATCGTTCGACATATTCATTCGTCTCTGCTGCCATTCTAGGTAGGGGGGGGCTGTAAGTCAAGAACAGGAATCCGCCGAAACCGTCTCACACGGAGCCGCGGAGAACGCACGGGAACAAGAAGGATACCGGCAGGGCGATGCAGGCCTCATAGCTCTTTTCCAGTTGTTTTCCGAGGCTGTGCAGCTCCCATTCCGCATATCTTCGATTGCGCGGGGGACGAAGAATGAGCGCGGACCTGCCTGTTCGCGGTGATCTTATGTGCGGGTAACAAAACCCGCCCCCCCGTTGCCGGACCGCTCTTTGGTGTGCGACCGGTGCCCTTGATAGTGTCGAATGGGCAATTGTGTGATAAGGGTGTCAGGAAGATGTAGTGCACGGTGCCAAATGTTATAATCGCCTCCTGGGAATGCAAGGGAGGAGAATTTCATGGCTCGTATTCTGGTTGCCGATGACGATTCCGCCTCATACGAAGTCCTCTCCGTCACACTCGTAGCCGAGGGTCACGAGGTCTTCTATGCCGCCAATGGCCAGGAAGCGCTGGAAATCGCTGTAAAGGTCCAGCCGGACCTCGTCTTCCTGGACGTCATGATGCCCGTTTTTGACGGATATGAAACCTGCGAGCAAATGCGCAACAATCCCGACATCCCGGGCAATCTCCCCATCATCTTCCTCACGTCTACGGATGAGAATCAGCGTAAGATGAAAGAGGTTGGAGCCTCGGACTATCTCACCAAGCGTCACATGGTCGCGGACCTCCAAGACATGCTTATAAAGCATCTCGGGCCTAAGGCGTTTGCGGATTGAGGCATTTCGGGGTGGGGACTGGCTGATTCCCAACATGCCGCTGCGAGAACGTGGCGCAACGCTCGCGGTGAAGCAGCTTACTTGTTCGTGCCGGCCTTTGTCGCGGCACGGCCGATGGCGATTCTCAATTCCTGCAACATGCTTCGAACGTCATCAAGTCTGCTGGGACTGAGGGAATCGGTATAGTCCTCCCACCGGCAGAGCATCATGGTTTCGGGCCCAAGGAGAGCTGTGTCCACGCCGATATTCATCGCGGCGCGAATGTACTCGAAATCCTCAAGGCCGTCACGCAGGCGGTGCAGGCGAATCGACGGCGTCACTGTCTGTTTCCCGGGATAAACGAGGAATTGCTCGCCGGTGCCCGCGGCGGGCCAGGTTCGCGGGGTCTCCGTTCTTGGTTGCCCCCACCCCTTAGGCCATTGGTTGAGCGGCTGGCCGAAAAAGCCGTCCAGCTCGTGTCCCCAACATAGCCACGGAGCAAGACGTGCCTCGACCGGATGCGCATCAACGTGAAACGACGGAAACGGAGCCGTGGTCTGCTCGAACCACACCTGCGCACCTGCCGAAAGGTACTCGATACTCGTCGGATCAGGCGCCCGGCCCAGTTCCACTTCAGTGACGCTGACCGGCAGGTTGTTCGCGGTTTGGGTGAACGAAATCCGTATTCCGATGAAGCGCCTTTCCCTGTCGAAAGCGCCCTCTGACCAGCTCTGCTCGAACCGTCTGGAGGAACCATGATGTTTCCACGTGACCCGCGCAGGAACCCAAAGGCTTCCGTCCGGGGACACTTCGATTAGCGGGTCCACGGCTTCATGACCGGCGCGCCAGCCGATACGGACTGTTTTTGTGGCCGTTGGCTCGCGCAAGCGCAGTTCAAGCCATTCTGGGGCAGTTTTGGTGGGTATATTGGCCGACGTCCATGCCGTATAAAGACTTGCATCGCATGCGTCCATTGCGGTCGATGCATACGGCATGTCTTGCGTGGGGATACGGGCACTCGAGGATGCCTTGACGGTTTCTAGAGGGTAAGGCAGCTCCGCCCACAGGGCCATCCCGTTTCTAAGTCTTTGTATTGCAATGGGATCGAAAAACCGAAGCGGGATCACCCAGATTCGGGCAAGTTCCTGGATCTCCGGATGTGGGACGCATTCCAGAAGGCGTGGAATTGTCGGCGCATTCTCTGCAAATGCGGCGTAGCGTGCCTCGAGTTCCGGCCAATGCGAGCGCGGGAGAGGGGGCATCGGCTCGGCATAGACGCGCCGGGCCCATGCCTGACCAGCTACCGTTTCCGCAATGGCTTGAAGGGTGGCGGCGGACTCAGCGCCCGTAGTCCGGTTCGCCAAGGTCTCCCCCATTCCCAGGCAGACGGCGGACATACGGGCGGCATCTGCAACATACAGAAGATGTTGGAGATAAAGCTCTTTCCCCTCTGGCGAATCCGGATACGGAAGGGCGCTGTTGTAGGCGATACGCCAAGGGTTCAGAGCATTGTAAAGAGGTTCCCATTCCTCGAGAGTATCGCCCGAGATACCGCAAAATGAGCGGATGGCGCCCGGAGCGAGGTGCATCGCCGCAGTGACGCTCGGGGTGGCCGGGATTTCAAAGTCGAATACTTCCACCGTTACGCCAATATAGCGCTTGGCCCGGCCGCCCAGATGGACGGCGACCCGTCCTTCATAAAGTCCTCCCGGGCACTCGGGCGGCACGTAGTAGGTCACCCACAGCGCCCCCGTTGTTTCTTGTTCGAGTGCGAAGGGCTCGAAGGCCGACAGCGGGTCCGGACGCGCGGTCTGTTCCCCATAAGCGCGCGAGGACCGGGACGTTACGGAGAGGTAATCCACTCGCCGAATCTCGGGAGGCCCGATTGTCTTCGACAGGGCTTCAGGGGCGGCGTCGAGATTGTCGATGGCGCGTCGCGACGAACGTACGCAGATCTGGAACGACTCGTACTCGCCTTTTGCGGCATAGAGCCGGGCATGGGGTTCCGCTCCCGGCGGCGGCATGCTGTCGGGATAGACGTTTTCGAGACTCGACGCCGTCCAGATGCGGGTGGCGGAAACCATGGCGCACAGGAGGCCTATGGGGAGACTGTACACTTGCACCGACCTCTTGCAGGAGCGGGCCCTCGTCCTGGATACAGACGTTTTACTCGCCGCGGAGGTTGACGTATGCCCGCACGCTGCCTAGCATGTTGCCTGGAATTGAGGGGTATTTTCCAGGAAGGACCAAAGACCATGGGCAAGGTTAGAGTTGGGTTTGCAGGCGTCGGGTTTATGGGGCAGGTGGCGCATCTGCGCAATTATGTGCGGAATCCCGAATGCGAGGTGGTTGCGCTCGCGGAACCCCGACCGGAACTGGCGCGGCGGGTGGCTGCCAAATACGGCATCGAGAAGGTGTACCGGAACCACCACGAACTGGCCGAAGACCCGGACGTGGAAGCCGTGGTCGCCAGCCAGCCCCATCTCATGAACGGCTATATCGCCCTGCCGCTGCTGAAAGCGGGCAAGCATGTTTTCGTCGAGAAACCCGTGGCAGGGAGCGTCGCCGAGGCCGAGGACATGGTCGCGGCAGCCGCTGGCCCGGGCGTAATGCTCATGGCCGGATTCATGAAACGCTACGATCGGGGCGTGAACCTGGCCAAAGAACGCCTGGACGCGGCCTACGCGAGCCGCCTGTTCGGCGCAACACAGTTGGTGAACGCGTGGTGCATGGGCGGCGACTGGTTGCGCAACGTCGAGCGGCCGATCATGACGGGCGAGCTGGTGCCTCCGCAGCCGGGATTCGCGCCCCGCAACCCGGACTGGATGTCTCCCCCGCAGCAGGCCACGTTCAACACCTATATGAACATATTCGCCCACAACCTCAACCTCGTGCGATACCTCTTCCCAGGCAAGCTCACGGTGCGGAGCGCGCTCTTGCGCGAAGGGATGCTGAATCAGAGCACGCAGCTCGAAAGCGGCGGGGTGCTGGTGAATCTTTACGGCGTGAGCGTACAGTCCGAGTGGTGGCTCGAAAAGACGGAGGTGTTCTTCGAACGCGGGTGGGTGCGGGTCGACACCCCCTCCCCCATGTCTGAGCAGGACGCCGCGCGCGTCGAGGTTTACAACGGCCAGACCCGCACGACCGAAATCCTCAACGGCGAACCCTGTTGGGCGTTTCGCGCGCAGGCTGAGCATTTCATCGACTGTATCAAGAACAGGAAAGCGCCTTGCTCGAACGGCGAGGATTGTCTTGAAGACATGCGCCTCATGGAAGACGTCTTCAGAAAGGCCCAATGGGTGTAGCGGTCACGTCCGCGCGCCGGTTCACGGAGCGCGAGCACCATGCTGACGGCATCTCGAAGAATGCCCGGCTGTGCTGCGGCCTCTGGGTCATTGTGACTTGGCGGTACGCTGGTCCCAGCGTTTTTTGAGGTCGGGGTCGAGTGGTTCGCGGTTGAAGCCGTAGGCCTTCTCGAATTGGACCATGAGGGCCTCCACTTCTTCCGCGGACATATCCGGATTCTTCATGATCCGCGCGGCTGTGGCCATGTTGACCGCCCAATAATCCTCGGGCAGCCAGCTCCGGTAGAAGATACACACGGGGTCGAGGGAAAGGATTCGTTTTGCGACCGGTAGAAACTCCCATGGATTCAGCACGTCTTTCGCGTCGAACCCGAGAATCGCCCCGCTCTTGACGTAGAAACCTATATTGGCGCGGTCTTTTCGCAGGCGTTCGCAAATCTCAGGCGGCGGGGCGGGCCAATCGGCCCAGACGACCGTGAGGCGCTGGTCCACGCGGCGGTTGAGTTCGATGATGCGCTCGTTGTCCGTGTACGGGGCCTGACCGAAACGCGGCATAAGGTATTCGCAGTTGAGCCAGAGACCGGGGTACTTTTCGAGCAGGGCGTCCGCAGCGAACGTGAGGTGGAACAGAGGCCACTCGATGGGTTTGTTGTCGTAGGGCTTTTCGTCCGCGCTGTTGAATCGCTTCTGGCACTCGGCACAGTGGCACGTGACATAGTCCACGTCGGCGGTCTCGAAATTGAAGCCGTCCACGCCGGTTTCAGCGGTGCGCAGAAGCATGCGTTCAAGTTCGGCCAGGGCCGTATCCTGGGACGGACAAAACACGCTTTTCAGGCTGTCCTTTCCTCTATCCGTGGTTTGCCAAGCCTCGGGAATGGTGATGCGGTGTCCGGGCTCCATTTGGACGATATGCTGGCCCTCGTGATAGCCGTTCAGTCCGAATCCGTGAATGACTTTCACTCCGCGTTCGTGCGCATAGGCAACCACGTCGCGGCAGACCTGGTTATCCTCTTTCCATCCGTCCAATCCCCAGATGACGACCCCATCGACTTTCTGGCCTGCGGCAAAATCGATGAACCGGGGCCACGCGTCGCCGATATTGCGAAACCAGAGCCAGTAATAGTGCCCGTTTCGCGGGATCTCGCCCGCGCTTGACGGCACGCACGCATAAGCCGCCAACAAAGCCGTCACAATAAGTAATGTCGTTTTCTTCATACTCCATTCACATCGTGGGCTTCGTCGAGCATGGCCAGATAATTCTCGAAGGGCACATAGCTCGGGATCGAGTTGCCCGAGCCGATGGCGTAGCGGCCGCGCGCCCCGCAGGTCTCGATGAGGAAGCGCGTGTGAGCGCGGACCTCGGCCGGTGTGCCCGCCGCAAGCCGGTTGATGTCGACACCGCCCAACACGGCTATCTTACTGCCATAACATTCCTGGAACGCTTCGGCGGGCATGATCGCGTCCTCGAACGAATGTTTGCCGTCAATGCCCACGTCGTCAATAAGAGCGTCGATAATGGTGGCAAGATTGCCGCAGGAGTGCAGAAAATAAGGCGATCCGGCGTCATGGGTGCGCCGCGCCAGGCGTTTATGCCAGGGCAAGGCGTAGCGTTTCATGTCGTCCGGAGCGATGAGCGTTCCGGTGCGGAATCCCATATCGTCGCCTTGCAGGATGGCGCAGAGGTTTTCGAGCCCGAAAAGGCGTTCGTAGTACTCTTCGAGCAACGTTCCCACCTTGTCGAAGACCGCGGCGACGAGGTCCGGCTGTTCGTACGAGGCGATGCAAAGCCCTTCGATGGACATGATCTGCGAGACGTGCTCGAAAACTCCGGCTGCGTGGCAGGTCACGAACCCCATCCCGTCGGGCAGGTTTGCGCACACGTATTCGAGGGGAAAGAAGTCCACATTTTCGGGAGACGGCCAATCGTAGCGCTCGAAATCTTCCCACGAGGCGATGGCGCCCTCGTGCTGGTTGTTCCAGGCGCGCTGATGGTCGGATACAGACACGACGTCGTCGTGAAGGATACGCCTCTCAGCGAAGGGCAGGCCGATTTCCAGGCGGACGATGTCGTAGCCCATTCGGTGCCAGAACGCGATGAAGTTGTCGAGATAGGCCTTCATGGAAGCGCGGTCGGAGGGTTCTCCAACCCATTCCCGGCCGAGCAGATTGGTCACGACAGGTTTGAGGACAGTGGTGTCCACGATGTACTCGATGAGCGGGGGCGGTCCCTGACGCCTCCCCATCAGAATATCGACGAATCGCTGGGCATCAGGCCGCGGATTTCGAAGTGGCAGGTGTTTCAGCGTGTGCGTGCTCATTTCGGCAGTTTCACTCGAGGGGCCGCACCGCCCAATTAATAAACTCGGCCGTGCCGTTCAGAGTCTGAAAGCCGATGCCGCCGATTCGCGTGTTGTTGGTATCCGACACGTAATAATCGTCGGTTTTGAGCAGGACGTTCCCGGCCGGATCAGAGACCCGGACACTCACGCGGTCGGTCACGACAATGCCTTCGACGAGATACGACGTCCCGCCCGTCCATACGAAGTCGGGCTTTTCATAAAGGACGCGTCCCGATAGGGTGCGTAGCAGAAGGCCTTTTTCGAGACGTATCTCGAAGCCCTCCTTCATGTCCGGCGAGACCTGAAAGAGGAGGCTGACCGCCTGTGCGTCTTGTTGCGGCGTGATCGTGGCGCTGTAAACGCCCTTCGCGCCGGTCACGGCTTTGTTGACGGCGGCTGCGAGGCCCTCTCGTGCGTTTTGGAGGATAGCCTCGTTGTGCCATGTCCACACGCCGCCGCTGACAACCCATTCGGAACCGAGCATCGAGGCTGCGGGGCCTTCGACGGTGGCGGCCGCCTCGCTCACACGGGTCGCGTCGGAAAAGTCCCAGAACCGGCCCTTGCCGATGTATGTCATGAGGCCTAAATTGCCCGTAAGCCCCTTTTCCTTTTCCAACAGGTCTAATTGGGGGCTTTCGACGACGAGTGTGCCATCGGCTTTCATGAGTTTGCCGGAGACTTTGCCGTCCTTGACCGTGCCTTCGAGGATGTACTCGGTATCGTAATGCCATTGTTCCTGGGGTCCGCACCACAACTGGCCGTCCGGAATGCGGTACAGCATCAGCGAACCAGCGCCATGGTTGCCCCCGAGCCAGATACTGAAACCAGTTTGAATTTGCGGATCGGTCCGGAGAATGAGGCCGCCGCCCCCCGCGCCTTTCTCGAGCAGGATACGGCACCGCCATGTGCCTTCGCTGCCGCCCAGGTTGGCGTTGACAACTGACGAACGGAACACGTCCGCCCCTTGACGGAGGATTTTCTTCTCGGGGGTCATCCACTTCCACTCGCCAGGGCCGATGATGGTCCACTCGGTGTCATCGCTGGTGACCAGACGGAGTTTGCTGGGCGAGTCGGCGACGATGGGCGACAGCGGCGATACCGCTGGTTCCCAACGGTAGAACCGCGCGATCCCGTGAGCATAGAGACCGCACGCCCGCATGGTGTCCGGAGCGCAGCCCGGCGCATCAATCCAGTCGCTTTGCGCTTCCAGTGTCGCTCCGTCCCAACGGAACACTTCCACGCGCACGCGCCCCGATTCGGCAACGCCCTCCAGCACGTACGGCGTATAGTAGGTCCAGGGCGCGTATTTGTCTTCCCAGAGAAGCGTGCCTGAGGCGTCGTGAAGCTGTACGCCCCCGAGGCCAGGATTGCCTCCGAGCGTTAGACGGTATCCGCTGGCGAGGTCCGGCGTTGCAGCGAACCAAATCCCCGCGGAATCGACTGTCGGGGCCGGCTCGACGAAGCAGCGCCAGACGATTGCGGCGGTTCCCGGGATAGTCTGCACGGCCGATGCGGCGACCCCGGGACTTCCCTGCCACATCACCGCGGGGGTGCCGGGCAAGACCTGCCACGCGCCCTCCCCCGCTGTTTGCCACGCGTCCGCCGGTGTGTCCGCGCCCGCCAAGGCCGCGGAAGCAATCCAAGTCAACGCAGTTGCCGCGAAATGCATCGGAATTCCTCCTGCATCGTTGTTACGCAAGGTCGAAACTGGGGATTTCGAGTTGTTCGCCGTCTTTGAACGACGATTGTTGGGCGACAATTCCGGGAACGGTCAGCGCCAGCGCCTCGTAAAGGTCGACTTCGGGCTCGCGGTCCTCGACGAGGGCCATAACGAACTCGTTGGTGAGGAACGGGTGCGAGCTGCCATGGCCGCTGTCGTAGCGCATCTTCTCGGGCAGCATGTGCCAGTAATCGGGCAAGGTGTTTATCGACCGGTCAGGCAACTGGAGCACGAAGGGCTGGCCGCCGGAGCCCGGCATATACATCGCGGCGTTGGTGCCAAGCCATTGTGCGCGTTCGCCGTGGGCGTGAATGTCCCAACAGACGTTGCACCGGAAAGGATGGCCCTCATCCGTCAAGAACATGGCCATGGCGTTGACATAGGGGTTGTTGTAGGCATTGTCCTGAAACCCGGGGTCGTCCGGCTTCTTTGTCCCGATACACGAGACCTTGACCAGGCGCTCGTGGGTGACGCTGACGAGGAAGGAGGTGCTGTGAGTAGGGTAGGACATGGGCGGGAGCCCCCAGCGCCAGGTCCGCTTGCCGTCGCGCATCGAGAGGTCGTTGTTCGCCCACCCTATGCCCGGGTGATAGTACTCGGCTTCGCAATAGACCAGTTCGCCGAAGAGGCCGTCCTGGTGCAGTCGCCGCGCGGTGATGGTTTCCCAGCGGTAATGGCTGGTTTCCGCCATCATGTACTTGAGTCCGGTTCGCTCCTTCACCTCCTTCATGCGGGCGGCTTCCTCGAGGGTGCAGCAGGCCGGAACCGCGCTAATCACGTGTTTGCCGTGTTCCATGCAGTCGATGACGTGCCGTGCGTGGTTGGGGGCCTCGGTGAAGACCGCCACGGCGTCGATGGCCGGATCGAGAATGAGTTCTTCTAGCGATTCGTAGGCCTTCTCGCAGGCGTACTTGCTCTGCAGGCGTTCACGGCGCTCCGGGATGAGATCGCTGACGGCCTCGACGATGCAATTCGGGTGTTCATGCCAGTGAAAGGAGACGCCGAACCCCCCTCCCACGACCCCGATTCGGATCTTCTTCTCGGAGGTCTGCTGCCAGGCCGGTCCCGACGCGAGGACGTCAGAAGACGCGCCTGCCAGGACGATGCCGGAGGCCCCGGCCGCAGTCGTCCGCATGAACCCGCGCCGTGAAAGTCTTGAGGTTTCTGGTGATTCGTGCTTCTTCATTCGGATTTCTCCTGATGGTTCGTGTTTTCACGCGGGGGCGAGTCCAGGCGGGTCAAAGCTCGGGATGGCCAACTGTTCGCCGTCTTTGAAACAGGATTCGTGAGCCACAATTCCCGGGACCGTGAACGCGAGCGCTTCGTAGAGGTTGACGAAGGGTTCGCGGTCCTCGACCAATGCCATAACGAACTCGTTGGTAATGAACGGATGCGAGCTTCCGTGGCCCGTGTCGTACCGCATGGCCTCGGGCACCATGTGCCAGTAGTCCGGCAGGCCGTTATAGGCGCGGTCGGGCAATTGGAGCACGAACGGCTGTCCGCCTGACCCCGGCATATACATGGCGCCCTTGGTGCCGAACCACTGGGCGCGCTCGCCATGGGCCTTAATGTCCCAGGCCACGTTGCAGCGGAAAGGATGGCCTTGGCCGGTAAGAAACATGGCCATGCCGTTCGTGAAGGGGTTGTTGTAGGCGTTGTCGCGGAGGGCGGCGTCTTTCTCGGTGTCGCCCCAGCCGATGCACGATACTTTCACCAGCCGCTCGCCCGTGACGCCCACCAGAAAAGCGGTGCTGTGGGTCGGATAGAGCATCGGCGGATACGCGTAGCGCCACGTACGCTGACCGTTGTAGAACCAGAGGGCATCGCGGCTGGCCTTGTCCATCGGGTGGTAATACTCGCCCTCGGTGTACACGAGTTCGCCGATGAGGCCGTCCTTGACCAGCCTCCGGGCGGTAATGGTCTCCCACCGGTAGCTGCTGGTCTCGGCCATCATATACTTGAGGCCGGTACGCTCCTTGACTTCTTTCATACGCGCGGCGTCTTCCAGCCTACAGCAGGTGGGCACCGCGCTGATCACATGTTTGCCGTGTTCCATGCAGTCGATCACGTGCCGGGCATGGTTCGGCGCTTCCGTGAAGACCGCGACAGCGTCGATCGCCGGGTCCAGGATGAGTTTCTCGAGCGACTCATAGGCTTTCTGGCACTTGTACTTGCCCTGGAGCTGCGACAGGCGGTCCGGTCTGAGGTCGCTGACGGCTTCCACGATGCAATTGGGGTGTTCGTGCCAGTGAAACGACTGGCCAAACCCGCCCCCGACGACGCCGATGCGTATCTTCTTGTCCGAGCGTTGTTCCCAGGCCGGGGGAGCCGCGAAAGGCTCCTCAAGCGCTTCCACGGCCGCCGACATGGCCAGCGAAGCCGTAGCGCCAGCGAGAAACCCGCGCCGGGAAATGAAAAAGGGGCGGGATGGGCGGTTTGTGTCGATGTGATCGTGCATCAGAGAACCCCCTGGGCGCGCGAAGCGCGTTCTGCGTTCATGCTCAAAGCGAAGATTAAACCACAGAACCGAACAGCGTGCAAGAAGGCCTTGTAGGGAATCACCGCAGAATTGCAGGGACTGGGGAGGGCGAAGACTTGGCATCTTCCCGAGTCCCTCATGTTTGAATCTTCTTGTTGAGTGGCGTTGATCCCGAGTGCGTGTATGGTGCTTTCAACGTCCCAATTGCGGCGGAAGACGCAATTCGATAGAGAGTCATTGCGCAAGATCGCGGGTTCCGCGAGAGGCGTGAGCGGTAGTCGTTCAGAAATACGTTTGCATGAACTTGTGGGAGAGGACGGCAACGGCAGGCATCGCGGGGAAGGCGTCTTTGTAGCGCACGAACTCGACATGGCCGTCGGTGTAGATGACCTCGGCGCCCATTCCGCCGTTGCTCGACTCTGACATGTCCGAACTGAAGAAGCTCCATGCGAGCACAACAGTCTCTTTCTCGGATAAAAGGTCGATAGGACGGAGCTCAAAGTTATTTCCTTCGGGGTCCGTGGCAATCAGGTTGCCGTCGCCGTCGTATACCAGCGGGTCCGTAGCGGTGGGTTCAAGCAAGGTGTTGTAGTATGCGCGGAACTCGGCTTCACTCTCGACGACATACCGCAGCTCGGTCACGATCATGTCGTCTCTGCTCACCTTGATTTCATGGCGGAAGGCTTCGATGCATTCGTCGCGGTCCGGTGTGCTGGTCAAGGTGGTTCCCGCGTTCGCGCCGTCGGCCACCTTGCCGATATGGTACTGGCGAAGGCCTTCTTTCTCAGCAGTTTGCATGGCTTTCTGTTTCGCCTTGCTGAGCACGGGGAGGTAGAGCGCCATCAGAATGCCGATGATCGCGACACAAATCATCAGTTCAAGAAGACTGAATCCCTTGCTACGCCGCATGACCCGCTCCCGTCAGCCTTAATCAGCGCACTTACACTAACAAATCGAACACTCGAAGTCATCCTTTCAAGCGGGTATCACGTGGACCCAGACCTTGCGCGTGCGGGGCCCGTCAAACTCGCAGAAGTACAGGGACTGCCATGTGCCGAATGCAAGATGTCCGCCCCGAACGGGGATCGTCTGGCTGAACCCCATCATGCTCGCCTTGACGTGGGCCGCGGCGTTGCCTTCGGCGTGAGCGTAACCGGCGTTCCACGGGACCGCGCGTTCCAAGGCGTGGATCATGTCGGCCACCACGTCGGGGTCGGCGTTTTCATTGATGGTGATGCCAGCGGTAGTGTGCGGCACAAAGACGAAACAGATGCCGTCCTGAATTCCGGTCTCCCCGATGGCCTCCTTGATCTTTTGGTCGATGTTCAAGAATTGGGTGTGGTTCACGGTGCGGACAGAGATCTCTTTCATCTTAGAACTCCATTTGTTCGAGGTTGCGCAGCCCGAGCCGCATGGGGATAAACGTGGCGGCCGCCGTCAGGACCGCCGTGAACCCCACCACGCCGGCAAATGTCCACCAGTACGGCATGGACGCGCCGGGCCCGACCAGTCGTTTCCATTGGAGCATGAAGGTCTGGCCCGCGACAACCGCGGCGATGTACCCGATGCTCAACAGGAAATTGAGCGTGCCGCCCATGCCGGAGACGATGCGGGCGGGGTTGTCCTCGTTGAAGTTGGGATACAGGCTTCCGAGGCCTACCGACATGCCCGCCAAACCCAGATTCACCAGGGCGATGCTGTAAAGCGACAGGAAAGACGCCAGCGGTTCCATGCGCAGGATGATGCACGACAGGGTGACAATCGCCATGGAAAAGGTGGCCGTGGTCGCGACGCAGAGCCAGTATTTCTGCCAGATCAACTGACGAAACGTCAGAGGAGCGAGGCCGAGCAGCCAAAACCGTTGTCCCTCGAGGCTTACCAGCGGGT
The DNA here is from genome assembly GCA_035416745.1 of Candidatus Hydrogenedentota bacterium. NCBI lineage: Bacteria > Pseudomonadati > Candidatus Hydrogenedentota > Candidatus Hydrogenedentota bacterium. The sequence goes on from DAOLNV010000024.1 coordinate 37,625, forward strand.
ACACAAACCGGCTGGTGAGCGTTGCGGTGATGAGCGAGCACGCGCCGAGGTTCAGGCTGACAATGAAGGTGCGGTAGGCTTCGGCGTCCAGCATGGCCGAACGGTTGCGGAGGTTGGCTATGTAGACGGCCATAATCCCGAAGAAGATCAGGAATTGCGACCACTGGGTAGGGTCGCGCCAGAAAAGTTTGATGTCCTTCACTATGAGAACGCGGGCAGGATTGGGCAGGGCCGCGAGGAGCTTGTCCGTCTTTCCCAGCAGGCCTTTGTCGAGGGGTTTGACCCGTTGGCGGTCGAGCCCTTTCAAGGCAGACCACCCGGGAAAGAAGACCCGGGCGGCGAGCTGCATGGCAACCCATGAGAAGAAGAGGGCGTTGGCCAAAAGCAGCATCAGGTCGAAGATGCTTTCCGTGTAGCGGCCCGCGGCGGCCGTGAGAATTCCGTGCGCGGCCCAGTGACTGGGCAGAAACGGCGACTGGGTCTTGGTGGTGGCGTCGAATACAAGGGAGAGCATGCCCTGGGACGCATCCTGGCCCGCCATGAGCTTTCCGCGAAGGTAGAAGAACACGGCCAGAACGGCGCATCCTCCAATCGCGACAAAGACCCATTTCTTGAACATGGGAAATACGCGCACCAGCAGCATGGTGGCCATCGAGCCCAGGGCCGCTGGAATAGTGACGAAAGGGACGAATACCAGCGCGGCAGCTAGGTACAACATCGGTGACGCGCCCGTGACGAGGCCATAGGCCAGGATCAGCGGGGAACCCAGATAGGCCGAGGCCCAGGAGCTGAAGGATACGCATTCGACGAAACGCGCGATGAACAGCGATTGGACAGGCAGCGGGCTCTGCATCAGGTAGGCCATGTCCCTGGTCCGGTAGAAGGTCGAAAAAGCGATGAGGACGTTGGAGAACGTCAACATAAGAAACAATGCGAGCATCAAGACGGACAGCAGGCTGCCCATCAGCAGTTTTCCCAGATTCAGGCCCGCGCCGGAGGGGTCCAACCCAAAGTTCTGGAGCCATCGGAGGCCCACGCAGAATGCAATCAATGCGCCTATCCATAGGAGAGATGCCGCAACCGAGACCACTCCGACCTTCAACCTGGATTGGTGGCGTACGGACGCGATGGTATGTGCGGCCACGCGCAGTTTGACCCAGATGGCGGCCCCGAACGGCGTCATGAGACCGCCTCGCCGTTCGTGAGTTCGAGGAATACGTCTTCGAGCGAACCCGGATTGCGGCTCAAGGCCTTGATCTCGCTCAGCGAGCCCGTGTGGAGGAGCCTTCCATTGTGGATGATGCCGATGCGGTCCGCGGTCTCCTCGATCACACTGAGCGAGTGGGTGGACATGAAGATGGTCACGCCGTCGCGGGTTTTCTCGCGCAGGAAGTTCTTGACGAAACGGATATTCTTGGGGTCCAGCCCCACCCAGGGCTCGTCCACGACCACGACCTTCGGGTCGTGCAGGAAACAAGAGGCGAACGAAAGCTTCTGCCGCATGCCGTGGCTGTAGTCCTCGATGAGTTGATCCCCTACATCGCGGATTTCGAACAAATCGAGGAGTTCGCCGGTGCGGATGGACGCGATTTCCTCGGGCACCTGGTAGAGGCCTGCCACAAAACGCATGAACTCGCGGCCGGTAAGTTTCTCGTACAGGAAGGGCATGTCGGGGATGTACCCCAGCAATTGCTTTGCCGCGACGTGTTCCCTCTGGATGTCGTGGCCGCCGATAACGGCTTCGCCGGAGGTAGGTTTGAGCAGGCCCGTAAGGAGTTTGATGGTCGTGGTTTTTCCGGCGCCGTTGGGACCAAGAAAGCAGAAGAACTCCCCTGCTTCTATCCTCAGGTTCAGACGGTCCACCGCCGTCTTTGTGCCGAAGCGTTTCGACAAGTCCTTCGTTTCAATCATCTCGTTGCGTAATCCCTGGAGAACTGTTTCTTCAACATATGGCGAGCACGGTCTAATCCACTTCCGTGACCTCGATCCGCAGTTTTCCGAGGAACGGAAGCAGGCGCGGCCATCGTTCGATATCCCCGGTCAGCAGTTTCACGTGGGTAGCATCCGCCACCGTCTGCCCAAGGGTTGGGTCCATCCAGAGCCATTCGCCTACGAATACCTCGGGCCATGCATGATAATAGAACCCGTCAAGTTCCTCGCTCCAGACCACTCCAAGGGCGATGCGCGTCGGGATGTCCACCGACCGGGCCAATGCAGCAAAAAGCACGGTATGTTCGTTGCAATCGCCTACGCGCGACTTGAGGACCTCGAGGGCCGAAGGAATGCTGAGCACGCCTTCTTTTGCTACGTTCCTGTAAACCCAATCGTGAATCTTGACGGACTTTTCCCACGGGTTGGTGCTGTTCTCGATGATATCAGCGGCGGTCTGCCGAATATCGGGGTGGTCGGACTGTATGAACGGGTGCGGTGCGAGATACTCTGCCATATTCTCAGGCGCGCGTGAGGCGTCTTTGGCGGTGTCTGGCGTAAGAGGTTCTATAACCACCTTGCCGTGCTCAAGGACGCACTGGTTGGCGTCTTCGGGAAGCGAGGCCGTGTCCGCAAGGCCGGATACCGATATTGCCATGCGCTTCGCGCCTCGCGATGGGCGCATGCCGGAAGGGCGGATGGCTACCGATACGACAATATCCTGCGGGGTTTCGCGGGACAGGGACGCCATGGCCTCCTGTGACGTGGTCCGCTGGAGCGTCAGGCCAAACGGCGTCTCGGCGCGCACCGTTTCCCCCTGTTCGTCGACCCATGCTTTGGTGACGACGTCTTGCACGGTCACGGCAACGACGCGGGTTTTCCGGGCCGCTTCTCCTTCTCCCAGGGTTTCGAAGCCGAGACATTTGACTCGTGCCGTACCCATGGTCAACGTCATGGGATCGAACGCCTCGATGACGACTTCCTCGCCCGGCGCGAGGTCGCTCAGTTGAAGGGTCGCCGTCCCCGTGATGCCGCCGATAACCAGTTCGCGGTCCATCGGTATGGAGATGGGATACACCTCGCCGGCCGTGTGCAGCCGCGCATCGAGGGCCCCGTTCTCGATGACGCCTTCGAAACGCGCCCCATAATCCTGGGAGTGGACGGCGAAGTCGAAGTTGCCCCGATCGCCTGTGCGCGCAATCCATGCAGCGCCAGTCATGTACAAACGCATTGGCTGCCCGAGGAACTGCATTTTCAGGGTGGCGTTCAATAGGATGCGGGTCCCCGGCAGCCCCTCCATCGTTTCAGGGGCCGTCTGGGTATTGATGAAACCGATCGGCTGGTCCTGGGGCGAGATAATCTGCATCCAGGTGTCAGTTGGGTTCTGTTTGTAACTTGCCGAGAGGGAAGGCCCGAGGAACAGCGGCATCAGCTCCCGGTAGGCGAGCAAGCCCATCATGACGAGCCAGAAAAGAACTACGGCTGCTCCGGTTAGTTTCTTGCGATGGTGCCGCAGCACTTCTTGAATTTCTTGCCGCTACCGCAAGGACAGGGATCGTTGGGCTTGATGTCCGGGCCGGTTCTGCGGATGGGTTGCTGCTTCACGCGCGGGCGGGGCTGGTCACCCGGGTCACGTTGTTCGGCGTCGGGCTGGCCGGCCAAGGCGAAACGGCTGGTGTCAAAGCTGGCGAAACTGCGGTCCTGCTGCTTGTCAGCCTGAACATACGAGTAATGAGAGAGTTTTGCAAACGGGTCTTCACTTTGCGTAAGCGTTCCGCGCTGGGCCTGCAACCGGCGGCGCTGGCGCACCTCGGGGTCGGAGAGACGAAACAGGGTCTGGGAGACGTCCTCCTCGATCGACGCCATCATGGATTGAAAGAGTTCGTACCCTTCGGTCTTGTACTCGACCAGAGGATCCTTCTGTCCATAGGCCCGCAAACGCACCGAGTCGCGCAAATAGTCCATCGAATAGAGATGGTCGATCCACTTGTCGTCCACGGCCCGCAAGAGGGCCATCATCTCGAGGTCGTGGGTCCGTTTTCGGGCGATCCGGGCGAAGTCCACCTGCGATTCGTCCCCTCCTATCTCGGTGCGGAAACTCTGGCGGATCTCTTCCTCGAGGGACTTTTCGCGCCGTTCGTATTCGTGAAGGACCTGTCCGACCAAATCGTCAAACAGGGGTTGCGGTTCGGGGTCATGAGAGGCCGCTGCCTTCGGCTCGAAACCGAAGATTGCCCGGAATCCGGTAGCCAGTCCCTCGAGGTCCCATTCGTCTGGAAGCACCGTCTCGGGAGCGAACTCGTCCACCAGGCGCCCTATGATGTTCTCGAACATCTCGTGAAGCTGTTCGGTGACATCGCGGTCCTCGAGGACATTGCGGCGCATGTCGTAGATGATCATGCGCTGCTTATTCATGACGTCGTCATATTCCTTGAGGTGCTTGCGGATTTCGAAGTTGTATTCCTCGACCTGCCGCTGCGCCCGCTCGATCGAGCGCGAGACCATTTTCTGGCTCAGGGGTTCGTCGTCCATCTGCTGGCTTCCGAACCAGTCCAGCAAGCGCTTGACCTTATCGCCTCCAAACAGGCGCGCCACCTCGTCCTCGAGGCTGAGAAAGAAGCGCGTGTTTCCGGGGTCGCCCTGGCGGCCGCAGCGGCCGCGGAGCTGGTTGTCGATACGGCGTGATTCATGGCGCTCGGTTCCGACAATGGCGAGGCCGCCCAACTCGCGCACGCCGTCGCCCAGTTTGATGTCGGTTCCGCGGCCGGCCATGTTAGTGGCTATCGTGATTGCGCCGCGTTTGCCGGCGTTGCTGATGATGCTGGCTTCCCGTTCATGGTACTTGGCGTTCAAGACCTGGAAGTCCTTCACGCCCAATTCCCCGAGCAATCCGGCCACCTTTTCGGATTTCTCGATGGAGACCGTGCCGACGAGGACCGGACGCCCGGTCTGGTGGATATCGGCGATCTCATTCACTACGTGGCGAAACTTGCCTTCTTCCGTCGCGAACACAAGGTCGGAATGGTCGTCACGGATCAACGGCAGATTGGTGGGAATCTGTACGACTTCGAGTTCGTAGATCTGGGCAAACTCGGGCGCTTCGGTCGCGGCTGTGCCGGTCATGCCGGCGAGTTTCGCGTACAGCTTGAAGTAATTCTGGTACGTGATGGTGGCGACCGTCTGTGACTCGAATTGCACGGCTACCCGTTCTTTGGCTTCGAGTGCCTGGTGCAGACCGTCGGAATACCGCCGGCCTTCCATCATGCGGCCGGTAAACTCGTCCACGATGAGGACCTCGCCGTTGTACACGACGTATTCGTCGTCTCGCTTGTAGAAATTGTGCGCTCGCAGCGCCTGCTCGACCATATGCACCAGCCCGAGATCCTCGGTGAAAAGGTTTTCAACCCCCAGAAGGGTCTCCAGGGTATTCATGCCTTCTTCAGTAATGAGGACGTGATGCCCTTTCTCTTCTGTTTCGTAGTGCGTGTCTTTTCGCAAGCGCCGCACCACATCATCCACCTTGTAATACAGGTCCGTGCTTTTCTCCGGTCTGCCGGAAATGATGAGGGGGGTGCGCGCCTCGTCGATGAGAATCGAGTCAATCTCGTCGACGATGGCGTAGTTGAGCTGGCGCTGTACCCTCATTTCAGGACGAATGGCCATGTTGTCGCGGAGGTAATCGAAGCCGAATTCGTTGTTGGTGCCGTAGGTGAGGTCCGCGCGGTACCCGACCTGGCGTTCGGCGGTGCCCATGTCGTGCTGGATGAGCCCTGTCGTGAGGCCCATGAACTGGTAGATGGGCCCCATCCATTCCGAATCGCGCCGCGCCAGGAAGTCATTCACCGTGACAATGTGCACGCCGTTTCCGGTCAGGGCGTTGAGATAAACAGGCATGGTGGCTACCAGGGTTTTCCCTTCGCCCGTGACCATTTCGGCGATCCAGCCATTGTGCAGCACGATGCCGCCAAGTATCTGGACGTCGAAGGGGCGCATGCCCACAACGCGTTTCCCGGCTTCGCACACGGCCGCGAACGCCTCGGGGAGGATATCCTCCAGACTCGCCCCTTGCGCCAGACGCTCCTTGAAATCGGCGGTTCGTGCGCGCAGACGGTCGTTGGTCAACGAAACCATATGGGCTTCGTGTTGGCGCACCTGGTCCAGCAACGGGGCAACCTTTTTGAGTTGGCGCTCGCTGCTTGTCCCGAAAATTGAACGCAACACCGAGTTCAGCATGCTGAATTGGCCTCCAATCGGCCTCGAGTGTTAGTATTTCGCCTTGTAACCCGCATCTTCGCAAACATAAGACGGATCATACCAGAGGTTTGGCGGCGTCACAACAAAGGAGCGCGGCTCGGGGACGTGATAGCAGTATCAGTATATTTGGTCACGCTGTGCCTTTCGGCGGGGGTGGTGGGCGCATTCGCACACAATCTGTTGGCAGGCGTGGGCTTCGCGCCGACGTTCGAAGTCGGTTCCCGCCTGCTCCTGGGGGTGGCTGCGGGCTATGTTGCCGTACAACTCCTCTTTGCGGCGCTGGTGAAAGCGCTTAAACCGACCCGTTCAAGGAAGTTCCTTTTTGTCGAAAGCGCTTCGCATGCGGCAGCGGTCGTCTTGATTCCTTTCCTCATGCACATCCAGGTTGCCTGGCCTGACCCCGTTTTGCTGAAGGCGGAACCGCTTGTCTATCTGGCGGCGTATCTGGCGCTGCACGGCGCTCTCAAGCTTTTTTCATTTTACACGGCGTTGTATAGCGAGCCATCCGGGCGCCTGCATGTTCTCGCCTGGATAGGCGCCGCATGCCTTGCCGGGGCGGTCTCGTGGCTGGGGCTCCAGCAATGGCGTTCGGGGATAGAGAAAGCGCGGCCGGAAGCTACCTCGATGCCTTCGATCTACCGCATTGGCGACACCTATTCGGAAGCGCGGCCGGTGCACGAGGGGGCAATGGCGCGTTATGATCTTCCCTTCTACGATAACCGCGGCATCACACTGCGCTGGGCCAATCCGCCCGATGTCCCCGTAGAGGATGCCGTTGCCCAGGCGCACGTGACGGTCGTGCTCCATGGAAAGGAAACGGAAAGATACCGGGCAACCGTGAATCTCGAGGGGGATGGATGGGCAAGCGCGCGCGTGCTGGCGGAGGACATTCCCGCGGACGCAACACGCTGTACGGTTTTCTGGACCCAGCAACCTGCCCCCAGTTGGTTGCGCCTGCTCGGTTTCACACCCGTCGTGAGGTCCAACCGGCAGTTGCTGCTCTCCGGCCCGCTGCTTCACCAGCGCCGGACAGAGCAAACGTCTCCAAACTTCATCATTATCGGCATCGACGGGCTGAACCCGTGTCACATGTCCGCATGGAAATATGAACGCCGGACGACGCCGATGCTCGACCGTTTCGCCCACAACGTTGTCGCGTTTCCTTACGGATACTCTCCAGCGCCGGAACCGCGCGCCGCCTACATGTCGGTGCTGACCGGCGTCAACCCGTTGTGCCATGGCCATTTCGGCGATAGGGACGGGCCGATGCCCGAAGGATGTAAAACGCTGAGCGACATGCTCCGCAGGGACCATTACGCCACCGCCGCGTTTACGGAAGGCGAATATCGCCAGGACCTGGATTTCGGCAGCGGGTTCGAGAACGGGTTCGAATGGTTTGATGCCGGGTATGCCGCCGAAGGCGAAGCGGCCGGCAGCGAACGCACCGTTGAGAAGGCGCTCGATTGGATGGAGAACCACCGTGATGTGAAGTTCATGGTGTTCGTGCGAATCTCTGAGTTGGAGGATATGAAAGTGAGGGCGCGTTACGGCACCCGGTTCCTCGACAAGCCGGACGCTCCCAAGGATGTGAATCTCTACGACACGATGCTGGAATACGTGGATACCGCCGCCGGCCAGGTGCTCCAGTACATACGGGACTCAGAACTCATCGAGAACACGTGCGTCATTGTCTTTGCGCCGTATGCCATGCGGTTCGGGAAGGACGGCAAACGGCTCGCTTTCGATTTGTCGGAGGAGTCGCTGCGTGTTCCCATCCTATGCCACAAGCCCGGGGTCCCGCGGGAAATGCGCACGTACGCGGTCGCTCTCGAGGACGTAGTGCCTGCTCTGACGCGCGTGGCTGGCATACCGCTGGATAGAACCGTTGACGGGCGGAGTTTTCTGCTGGGGCCGGTCGGCAAAGACCCCGTATCCATGGCGGCTGACCCGTTTCAGGTCTCCGTGCGGTCCGGCAACTACCGGTATATCTGGGAACCCGGGACGCGGGCGTTTGGCGACGTGCCCATGCCGGGTGGAGGCAATTCAAGGCTGTTCCGCGTCGGAACGTCTACCCAGGCCGTGTCGATTACCGGTGAACAGGAAAAACTGGCGGACGATTTCCAGCGGAGCCTGGCTGAGTACGTTCATTCGAGTTACATGTGGCGCGGGATAAGTGCCGTGGCTCCAAAGCAAGATGCGCTGTCCGCGCCAGCCAAAGAAAAAGAATAGGGGTGCCAGCATGGGCGAGGATATTTCGAGAAGAACAGCGATCAAATGCGCGGCGGCAATAACGGGAACCCTCGTTCTCGGTTCGGCGGCGCGGGGCCAGGATACCGCAGCGCCTCCGGCGGACGACCTTGCCCGGATACAGGCGCTGCTGGAAGGGAATCAGGCGGTCAAATGGGTCTTTGCGGGCGACAGCATCACGCACGGGGCCCGGCACACCAGCGGCTGGCGGGATTATCCGCAACTGTTCGAAGAACGCCTCCGCTATGAGATGGGCAAGGAGCGCAACCTCGTGATTCGCACCGCTACCAGCGGGTGGACCATCGAACGGCTGTCAGAGGACCTCGAGTGGCGGGTGCTGCAGTTTGCCCCCCAGGTAGCCTCGTTTCATTTTGGGATGAACGACTGCAAGAAGGGAACAGAGGCTCTCCCCCGCTTCCGCGAGTTGTATTCGGATATTGTGCGGCGCGTGCGCGAAGGGTGTGGAGCCGCCATTCTGATTCATACGCCCAATCCTGTCTTGCCTGATTCCGAAAAAGACCGCGGGCCGTATATCGACGCGTATGTCGGGGCCATTCGCGAGGTCGCGGCCCAAACCAGCGCAATCCTCATCGACCACTACGCGGCATACGCTGAATATGAACAGAATAGCGATATCTATTACCTCATGAACGACCCGCTGCATCCAAACGAGTACGGCCACCGGTTCAAAGCAACCCTGCTCTTCAAGGCCCTGGGGATCTATGACCCGGAAAGCGCGGTGTGCCGGTTGTTCATTCCCCGCTGAGGTTCCGGAGGGGTCTGCTGGCGGCCGGTTCGGAGAGTCTAGTATCCCAGCAAGGAACCTGCCTCATTAATGGCGGAAACGCTGTGCCAGAGGTAGGCAAAAATGAGGTAGCAGAGTATCATGAGGATCGCCGTGAGGGTTGTCACGACCAGGGTGAATGCGCTCTTTTCCAAGCGCGACATTTTCGGCGACAGCCATGCGAGAGGAATCGCAAGCGCGCCGAGAATGAAGAGTCCAAGCATCCATACCCAAATCGGTTCGTAGTACCAGGTGGCGCTTGTCTTGAGCTTCCTGCCGCAGCGGCGGCAGAACACGTCCGTCTCCCCCACTTCGAGCTTGCAGACGGGGCACACCGATGGCGCGCTGGAAGGAATTGCCGCTCTGTCGGGTTCCGTTTTCACGGACGGTCCTCTGCGGGTTGATGATTAGCCGCGGCATTCTAGAACGCCGGTGCATATGAATCAAAGAGCGCGGTCAGGAATCGCTGGAAGGCCAGGGATATTCGCCGGGGATCACGAGCAGATGCGGACCGCCCCCGGTAAACGGTGTTTCCAGACGAAAGCCCCGGCCGGCATGCTCGTGCACCGACAGCTCCGGCGGCGCGTCGAGCGGCACAATATCGACCGGTTGGGCCCCTTCGACGAGTACCGCTACGGTGCCTTCCTCCACCATGCTCTTCAAGCGGACGCCTTTTCGCCCGAATATGTTTATCCGCGGAACCGCGATGATGCCCCCGGAGAAAACGGGCAGTTCGGGTCTGTAGGGTATGTTTCTCTCTCCGAAAACAAGGGAGGTGGAAAGGCACAAGGGCGTCCCATCGAGGTATTGGATGTCTGGCGATACAAGCAAGGATTCGCCGGGCGCCCGGGCGCCAGCCTGTCCGGCCGCCTGTCGAATCTGGGCGTGAAACTCCTTCAGCATGCCGCCAGCGATTCGCCACTGCATGATCGCATGCGCCTGCATGACCATGAAAAAGGCACACAGGAGGGAGGTGCCGGAAATCGTGATGCGCCTCCACTTGGGGTGGTCCATGATTCGGTGGAACAGAGACGTCAGGCCGACGGCGAACAGCGCGTTGGCAAGGAGTAACTGGCCGCCGCCAATAAGATGGACCGGATCGATCTCGCGGCCTCCCCCAAACACCCTGACCGCCAATATCGAAAGCATCGCGAACAAAAGCACCGGCCGCCGCGCTTTCCTGTATAGGAGGACCAGTACCGTGACAACCGTCGCGGCTGCCACCCACCCCAGCCACGGGCTTTCGTGAAGACACTTGACCGTGGCGGGCAGGAATCCGATGGGATAGAAGATGAAATAGAGCGGTCCAAACATCGCCGCCGCGCTGCCGCCGTGCGCAAACAGGGTCTCGCGGTGCAACCAGGCGGCCGCCAGGACGACCGGCGCCATCGGCAAGACCCGGAGAAGGCGTTTGGGTGCGCGGTCCGATGAAAGGAGCGACTCGAATAGGGCAAAAACGATGACGAGCCCGATGTTCTCGGGGCCGGCAATCGCGGCGAGACCGAACAACGGAACCGTCAATACAAGCCAGAGCGCATTTCCCGAGCGCGCCAGAAGGCAATACGCATCCAAGGCCAGGAGTGCAAGAAAGCATGGCAAAAGGTCTACCATACCGCACAGGTTCGTTACGGATTCAGTATGCACGGGATTGGCCATGAACAGCACCGCCGCGAGCGTGCCAAGCCACCACGGGCCGTTGTATGCCAGTTTCATCAGATAAAAGATCGCGATCATGCAGCCGTATAAAAGGAGGATATTGCCGGCGTGATACACCCAGAACGTGTCCCCTAGCGCGTTTTGCAGCCCCGCCCAGACCGGAGCAAGCCCCGCAGGCAAGTCTTGCTCGACGTAATCGCGCCCCATAGGGTAGATGTTGAGGGTCCAACTGAACACCAACAACACATAGAAGGCCATTGAGACCCAGTCAAACAATTGGGGATACCGAACGCGCAGGTGCGCCTTCGCGGATTCGGTATGCTGACCAGGAGCCTTCATAGCGGCAAAGTCTACTGGCCAAACGGCGGCGAGGTCAACTGACCGGCGAAAGACTTCTCCGTGCGCTCGTCTCCCTCTCCGCCTGGACCCCGGAGGCGGTGTTTACGAGGAACAAAGCGGATGAAGCTGTGTGTTACACGGATGTATGGAAAAGCTAGTACTCACAGAGGAGCGCCGGAGGACGGAGCACGCGGGGCATCCCATACCGTGCGTCAGACGGACGGCCATTATCGGCGTGGGCGCAGTTGGCTCCACGACCGCTTACGCAATGCTTCAGGCGGGGACGGCCGATGAGCTGATACTCTATGACTACGACCCTCATCGCGCCGAAGGCGAATACATGGACCTCCAACACTGTCTACCCTTCACTCATCATTCGGCCATGTCGGTGCGCAATGTGGATGAGATCGAGGATTGCGGTCTCGTGATCGTGACGGCCGGCGCAGGACAGAAGCCCGGTGAATCGCGTTTAGACCTGGTAAAGCGAAACGCTGACATATTTGCGACGTTCTTTCCCTTGCTGTCCGAGAACAACCCCGACGCCATTTTCTTGATTATTACGAATCCCGTGGATGTCATGACGCGCGTCGCGTTGACACTTAGCGGCTTGCCCGCGCAACAGGTCATCGGCTCGGGAACGGTGCTCGATACCGCGCGTTTCCGCACCCTCATCAGCTTGCACTGCCGCATTCTTCCCCGTCACGTGCACGCCGTGGTCATCGGCGAGCATGGCGACAGCGAGGTCATGGTGTGGAGCCGCGCGAGCATCGGCACCTACCGTGTCAGCGAGTACTGCAACTACGTGGGAATCCCTCTGACCGCCGAAGACATCGAGCGCATCAACAGCGACGTTCGCACTGCGGCCTACAAAATCATCGAGCGCAAAGGCGCCACCCATTTCGCTATTGGAGTCGCCACCAACATGATCGCGCAGGCGTTGTCCACGAACGAGAGCTCGATGTACACGGTGAGCCGCCGGTGCGAAGGCATATTCGGCTTGCAGGACGTCTGCCTGTCGGTGCCTACGCTCATGGACCAGCGTGGCGCGCACACCCACATGGAGATAGGCTTGTCGCCTGCCGAACATAAAGCGCTTCTGCGCAGCGGCGATGTACTGAACGAGGTCTACGAAGGCCTCGGTCTCTGATAGCGGCTCTCTCCGCCAGACACGGCCCGCTTGGCGCAGTCCCTCGTACTCCAAGGCGCTTTTCCTCTTGCCCATGGTCTCGTGATACCATGCGGCGATTTTGAATTGTTGCGTGGGAGGACTGCCGGTGTTTGGTGTTTCCGCATGTCTTGTGAGCGGGGTGCTTGCGATGGTATCTGGTGCTGCAACGGATGATTTCGGTGAGGCCAAGTGGCTGCGGGATCCTATATTCGAGAATATCGGCGTTATCGATGTGTTTCACAAGGAGAACGCTCCCAAACCCGAGCTATCGGGCCCGCGCAACGTCCATACGCTCATGCGCAAGGAAATCGCGCTTTCCGGCGCGCCGTCCGCGGCGACACTGGTTATCACGGGGGACGACTACTATAAGTTTTACATCAACGGAGCGTTTCTGGTGCAGGGGCCCGAACCCGGCTATCCGTTCGCCTATCCCTATTACAAGCTCGATGTGACTGCGGCGCTTCAGGCCGGCGATAACACACTCGCCGCACACGTCTACTACCAGGGACTCCTGAATCGAGTCTGGAACAGCGCCGACAATCGCGCGGGTTTCATGATGACGCTGAACGTCATATATTCCGATGGTTCGAGCCAGACATTTGCCACGGACGAGTCGTGGAAACTCTACACGCTGACCGCTTTCCCCACAGGCCGCACCATTGGCTACGAAACGCAGTTCGCCGAGGATATCGACATGCGCGCGATCCCCGTGGGCTGGCGCGAGACCGGATTCGACGATACGGGATGGCAGGCGCCCCTGTGCGGGAGGCAGGACCACGTGTTCGTCAAACAGATGACCCCGCCCCTCGAACATTGGCGCGCCAACCCCGTTGTTGTCGAGAAGAAAGCCGAAGGCCACTATTTCTACGATTTTGGACAGGAGATTGTCGGTCATACGCGCATCCGGATTCGGGGCCCTGAGGGGCACAAGCTCGAGGTGCGTCATGGCGAGGAACTGTCGGAGCCTCTCACCGTACGCTATGACATGCGCGCCAAATGCCTCTACCAGGAGTTCCCGATCCTCTCGGGGCGCGAGGAGACCATCGAGTTTTTTGACTACCGGGCGTTTCGTTACATGGAAATCCTCAACGCGCCAACGGAACCGGAAGTCTGGGTAGATGTGCGGCACCACCCGTTCGACCCCGAGGCCGCCACGTTCAATGCTTCCGACGGCCTGCTCATGCAAATCTGGCAGCTCTGCAAGAACGGGGTCCAGTGTGGTGCACAGGGCAGCTTCCTCGATTGCCCGTCCCGCGAAAAAGGCCAGTACCTTGGCGATGCCCTTATCACGGGCCATTCCCACGTGGTGCTTACGGGCGACGGGTCGCTTCTGGCGAAGGCCATCCAGGATTTTGCCTTGTCCCGGCGGGTTTGTCCCGGATTGATGGCCGTAGCCCCGGGAAGTTTCATGCAAGAGATTGCCGAGTACTCCCTGCAATGGCCCTTGGTGGTCCGCAACTATTACGACTACACCGGCGACGGTGTATTTGTTCAGCACATGCTCGACGAGGTGCTTCCGGGGCTATTTGCCTATTTCGGGGGATTCGAGTCTGAAAGCGGTCTCCTGACAGGCATGACCGAGAAATGGGTGCTGGTCGACTGGCCCGACAATCTCCGCGACGGGTACGACTATGACTACGCGAAACACCGGGAGAATGCGGTTCTGAACGCGTTTTACTATGCTTCGCTGCAGGCGGCTGCCACTTTGTGCCGTGACCTCGGCCGGGACCCGGAACCGTATGAGGGCAAAGCGGAAATGGTGCGCGCGGCTTTCGTCCGACGTCTTCTTGACGCAGATACCCGTTTGTTTGTCGACGCCCCGGGGTCCAAACATAGTTCGTTGCATGCAAATGCGTTGCCCCTTGCGTTCGGACTTGTCCCCGAGGACTCCGTTCCCGCTATCGTGAACCTGATCCGCCGGAAACGCCTGAGTTGCGGCGTGTACATAGCGCCGTTCGTTATCGAGGCGTGTTTCCGCGCCGGCGAGCCGGAGCTGGCCTACGACCTCATCACGTCGAAAGACGAACACTCCTGGCACGAAATGCTCCGCAACGGCGCAACCACCTGCATGGAAGCCTGGGGACCCGAGCAGAAGTGGAATACGAGCTGGTGCCATCCATGGAGCAGCGGTCCGGTCTATCTGATTGCCGAACGCGTGGTCGGATTGCGTCCGGCTGAACCCGGATGGCGGCGCATCGCCTTCGAGCCGCGTATCCCCGCCGCACTGGACCGAGTCGAGTTTCATGTCTCCGTCCCTCAAGGCACGATCGACGTGAAATTCAGCCGGGACACGGGATTCGCCCTTACGGCGCCACCCGGAGTTCCTGTCCGTAGTGATGTGCCGGACGGGACCCGCGTGGTCATCATGCATACGCCTCAACAACTCTCCGGGCGCCAACGCGAAATCCTTCAGGCGCAAGGCTGGCAGGACCGTGTCGGTGAAAATGCAGGGCTTTGGGTCTCGGTGGATGACCAGACCCTGCGCATTGTGCGCGGCAAGAACATCATCTGGGAAAGCCCCTGTGCGACCGCCGAAAAAGGAACGGGGTCGGAGATGGACAGTCTCAAGACCCCTCTCGGATGGCACGAAGTGTCCGCGAAAACCGGCAAAGGCGCTCCTTGGGGCCAGGTCTTCCGAAGCGGTGCCCCAACCGCCGAAGTGTGGCAGGACGGGCAAGATACCACCGAAGACCTTGTGCTCACGCGAATCTTGTTTCTTGACGGCCTTGAACCGGGGCTCAACAGAGGCGGCAACGTCGACTCCCGGGGTCGCTATATCTACATCCACGGAACCAACAACGAAGCCGCCCTCGGCACCCCGTCATCCCACGGCTGTGTCCGCGTCCGGAACGACGACGTCATCGCTCTCTACGAACTGGTCACCGAAGGCACAAAGGTGCTCATCACTCAAAATCAACAGAACAGCCAATAGGGGAAAAAGGCCGTGCATGCGGCACGGTCACGGCGCGGGCGCATCCTGGGGTTCTGGGGGAACGGGGAGCGCCGACTCGTCGTTGGGGACTTCCTCAGGTACGGGCATTACCTTGAAAATACGGGTCTGGCCGGCTTCGATGGGTACGGTCATGAGGCGCTTTTCGGACCATCCCACGGCGGGATCGAGGAGGTCCTGCACTTTGTAGACGCCGCCAAGGTCGATAATCCGTTCTCCGCTTGCGCCAGCATGAACAGCCAGCGAGTTGCGGCCGAAATAGTAAAAATCCTCGGACGCGGGCGGGGCGCTTCGCACGTACTGAAAAACCTCGAGGGTGCGAAAGATCTCCCGGAGCAGCCCCACTGGCATCACGGGTTCAGCGCAATAGACCGACGTCCAGCTCTTCTCATCGGCCTCGTCGCCAAGGAAGGCAATGGCGACACTGGCCTTGTCGCTGCCGGTGCGTCTCGCGATCACGTTCACGTCGTCATCTTCGATGTAGAACGATGGCGACCAGGCAACCCCGTCGCCGAATTGGGTTCCTGTCGGAATCCAGGCGCCGCCCAGGGTGACAACCGACCCGGAAGGCACAGGCTTGTCGAGAGGTTTCACAGTCATTTGAACGGTAGCGGCGATGTTGGCGGCGGCATTGGCTTCGCCGTTGCAGTATCCCGGCGCATAGACCCATATTGCGGTCGCGCCTGTGTCGCGCAGGAGGGCGTGCAGCGCTTCGCGGTTCTCTTGGGGCAGATGAAACGTGTTCAGGAACAGGTAACACGGAGTAACGGGCACGGTTCCCGCCAGCAGGTCGCCGAGCAAGCATATCTGCGTGGGGACGCCCATGCGCAGTACGTTGGACGGCAGGGTCTGCAGAAGGTCTGCGTTCAAGGCCGTGTCGCAGACTTGATTGAACCTGCTGGTCTCCGCAAGCACGATGGTCATCAGCAGGTTCTCGTTGCGTCCGAACGGCGTCATGCCATCGGCCGGTTTGGCTTCAGTGATAGGGCTGTACAAGGTCTTGAGGCTTTTCAAGGTGTGCCACGAGTTTTCGGCGGGGGATTCCTGCGTGTCGACGGGAATGCGCCACAAAAGGCCCATTCCCTGGGTCACGGCGACCGCGAATACGTGGTCGAGCCTCTGGCGCAATTGTTTTGCGGCGGCCTCGTCGGATTCCGCCTGGGCGCTCGCGTTCGCAAGCGTGTCGTCCAAGAGAAACCACGACTTGCCATGGCGCAGAGCGCTGTGTACGGCCCCCAGGATTCCTCCGCTCTTGTCAATGCCGTAATCGCCAAGCCCGGGAGGCGACACAAACCCGTCTATTTCACTGTCAAGCAATAGGTTCAAGGCTGCGTGACCCGCGCAGTTGGTAGTTGGACCGAACGCGAAACCATACGGAGCAAGAACGCGGGTGTCGTGGCCTCCTGTTGCCTTGATCTGAGAGGCCAGCAGGGCCAGGGTATCCGCGATGTTTTCGGATACGTACCGCAGATAATCGATGTTGCGCCGTTCTCCCGGGAATCTGTGGAATACCGTATGAGCATCGCCGCCACGTATCTCTTTGGGCACGGGGGCGGTCTCGAAGGCGATATCTTTCTCGTTCCAGGCAGCGCGAAAGGCCTCGACCGTCTCATAACGAACCGTCAGCCACTCGCGAAAGCCTGTTACATTGGCCTCCGACCTGTCGTAACCCTCCGGCTGAATCCAGAACCCGTTTTGCAGGCATCGCAACACGTAGCCCGTGACATTCGGGCCTCCGGGAGCATCTTCCATGGCCTTGACAAGAGATGCCAGGTTGCCGAGCGCGGCTTCGCGCCATTTCTTGGATGCCACGGATACAAATGGCTGCTTTTCCTCGCCGATGGTCATGACCGCGTCTGGGTTGGCTTCCAGCCATGCGGTGGGCGGGTCGAGCGCTACAGAGAGGATGATCTCGGCGTCGGGGCATGCCTCCGCGATGGCGCCAACCGCCGCCAGCGCGGTATCCGCCGCCATCCCGTGTTCCGGCCATGGCAACGGC
The DNA here is from genome assembly GCA_035416745.1 of Candidatus Hydrogenedentota bacterium. Lineage (NCBI taxonomy): Bacteria > Pseudomonadati > Candidatus Hydrogenedentota > Candidatus Hydrogenedentota bacterium. The sequence continues at coordinate 54,951 of DAOLNV010000024.1, forward strand.
GCCTCGACGGCGAACCGGAACAGTCGCACGGCCGCGCCGTCGTCCCTGGGCATCTCGGCCGCGGCTTGCCGCACCTTGGCTTTCAGTATTTCCGGCTCGGCTTGCCCAAGGTAGACATAGATGGGCGGTTCCGGCCAGTGGACAGGTTCGGGTATCTCCACCAGCGCCTCTTCTGCCTGGGGAGCCTGGGCATCGCCCTCGACAAAACGGTCCAGCTGCGGGGATCTGCCCAGGAGACCCCCCACCCAGAATCCCAGCGCTCCGGATGCGCCGATACACAGCAGAGCCAGCAATACATAAACGTACGCCGGACGCTGTCTAGTGCTTTCGTTTTCCGACATACTCTGCAAGTGCTTTCAATACCATGGCTTCGGAACCCAAGGCATCCAATGCCGCCTTGGCGTCTTTGACCAGTTCGGTGACTTTTCTTTGCGCCCCATCTTTCCCCAGGTGCGTTGTGAACGTGCTGCGGCCTGCATCTTCGGGAGCGTGACCGGCATCAAGGAGATCGTCGGTAATCTGGAACGCGAGCCCGAGGCTCTCAGCGTAGCGTTCGAGGGCATGGACCTTGGCCTCCTCGACCCCCAGAATCCTTGCGGGGATACGTACAGCCGCCAGAAACAGCGCAGCCGCCTTGTGCGCGTAAATATCCGTCAGCTGCTCCAGGGACGCTCGTTTCCCGCCCAATGCAAGGTCCGCGTGTTGTCCTCGCACGATCCCCTCGTGACCGATCGCCTTCGACAACTCCGCAATCGCCGGAGCGACAGGCCGGTCACGCTGTTCCGCGTTCATGGCAACGAGGCGGTAAGCTACGGAAATGAGGTCCATGGCGGCGAGAATAGCCGTGGATTCGCCATAGACAACGTGAGTGCAGGGTTGCCCGCGGCGCGTTTGCGCATTGTCCATCGACGGCAAATCGTCAAGGATGAGTGATGCGGCATGCACCAGTTCCACAGCGCACGCCGCATCGGAAACCGCGGTTCGCGCGTATCCGTTCACCTCCGCCACGATAAGCGACATTACTGGCCGCAACCGTTTGCCGCCGCCCAGGACACCGTACCGCATGGCGGCAAAGACTGCCTGCGGCTCATGGTCTTCCGGGGGCAGGATACGCTCCAGTTCCTGGTCGACGAATATCTTGCGCTCCTGGATGTAGGTGGCAAGGTCAAATCCGGCCATGCGCTTTTCCTATCTCGGGTTCGTCCGTGTATACGCAGCAGCGTGCATCATCAAGAGGTTCGAGACGCATCCATCCGCCGTAATCGCACAGTTCGCCGGTGTCGTCCGCGTCGAAAATGCGTTTGGCGCGGAACTCGACAGGCCCCTGGGGAGCGGTCACGACTTCTTCCGTGCGGCGCGCTGTAGCCAGTCGTGCGATAACTTGGCCCCCAGCAAAGACTTCGACTTCCGCCTCGCCCAACGAAGAATAGCAATTGACGAGGGTAATCCGCAACTGACCCCCTTTCCAGTCCATCGTGGCCGACTTCGACATGGGACGGACCGCTTCGCCCCGCACTTCCCGCTCCGCATACCAACCATTTTCCGGCAGCTCGACGCCGCGGAAAAACAGCGTGTTGCGTTTGACTTGTTCCCAGAAGCGGGCGCTCGCGCCATACTGCTTTCTCGCTCGCCAGGCCTCAGGCAGATACGCCAGACTCGAGCCCCACGACTTGGCGTGCGCCCATAGTTTCCAGTGATCGCCGTCCAAGAAGCCGCGGCCCACGGATTTCGCTTCGCCCAACAACATCCTGGGGATGACCCGGTGCATTTGTGTGGCCGGGAAGTTTCGCATCACTACCCGCATGCGGTTGCGCGTGTTCAGGTAGTATTTCTGTCGAAGCCGTTTGCCTGTGCCCATGGTGGCGCTGAATTTATGCCGAACGACCGCCTCGGGACAGTTCCAGATTTCGAATCCCGCATTCCAGATACGGAGGCACAGATCGAGATCATCGAGATAGATCTGGAAATCCGGCAGAAGTCCCGCCCGGCGCAGCGTTGCGCAGCGAAGGAACATCGCGCCGCCGCAAACGCCGAGGACTTTCCGGGGCACGTTCCACTTGGGTCCGTCGAGACGCCCTACGCCTATATCCCACGACGAGCCGATGATCGAGCATTCGATACCGAGCGAATTAAGCAGATGCGGAGCGCTGAACAACACCATTTTCGGCGCGAGGGCGCCGCACTCCGGCTTCGCTTCCGCGGCACTCACGAGCTTCTCGATGGCATCCGGTGCGGTGGATGTATCGTTGTTCAAGAGGAAGACGTAGTCGGCCCCCGCATCGAGAGCGCGCTCGATGCCCCGGTTGTTGCCCTCCGACCACCCGATGTTCTCCGGAAGCGGCAACACCTCGATGCGCGGATCGTCGTACCCGCCCTTAACAAATGCGATTGAATCGTCGCTGCTGTTGTTATCGACCAGCACGAACCGGCAATTCCGGTACGTGCCGGCAAGCAGCGAATCAAAACAGTCCGCGAGATGTTCGCGGCCGTTCCAGTTAATGACAAGCACGTATACAAGCGGTTTCGGCATGATGAGAGGCAGTATAGCAGGGAGCGCCTCATTGGTGAACTTGAGCCCGTGGTTCGTCGAATGGATAACGAACGGGCAATCAGCGTAGACTCCGGGTGGCCGTAGCAGTAGTTAAGAGGGTAGGAGGCCAAATCGTGTTCCACGCGCCCAATCATCGGCGGACACCAATCCGCGGGCCGCGTTTGCCGCTCTTGGCGGACATGGGCCAGACGCCTTCGCCGCAAGAGCATCTGAAGTCCGTACAGCCGGAGCGCCGTGCGCAACGCAGCACCTTCCGTGTTGCCCAGCCAAGTGCCCGTGATGTTCGAGGTTGTCAAGTCAGTGGGGACATCCATCATGGTGAACCACATCCCAGGGGGCGGCAACGTGCTGTACCTCGACGGGCATGTCGAGTTTCGTCTGTATCCGGGCCCGTTCCCCTTAAGCCCGGTGTTTTTGCAGACATTGTGCGGCCTGAACAGGTGACAGCAGCCTCCTTGTGGAGGCGGGAGTCAAGTGTACCGTTACGCTTTGCGCTGGATATTGAATAACCTCCGAGTTTAGACTGTAAAAACTGTAGTTGTAACGCAGACGGTAGGAGGCCGCGCAATGTCCCATCCATCCGCTCCCCAAAATACCCCCATGCACCGTTCACGATTTGCCCGTTTACCGCTAACTGCCGACGTAGGCCAGACGCCGCCACCGCCGTCGACTCCAACGCCTCCGTCTCCCCCGCCGCCTCAATACTACCGGCCTATGCAGCCGCAGCGCCGGTCGGATTCCAACACCTGTCTTATTGTCGGCGTGATTCTGGGCGCAGTGGCCGTTTTCATGATCTTTGTGATGGGCATTCTTGCGGCAATTCTGCTCCCTGCTCTGGCGCGCGCCCGTGAAGCGGCCCGGAGAGCTTCCTGCCAGAACAATCTCAAACAGATGGGCATCGTCTTCAAGATGTATTCGAACGAGGATCCCGGGCAGTATTGGCCCCCGCTCAGCAACGTGGATGGCACGTTCATGTTCGAGCCGGACCCCGTGTGTCCCGATTACCTGACCGACCTCCAAATTCTCTCATGCCCGAGCGATGCGGACGTTGCCATGCCCGGTGTTATCGACGACCACAGTTATTACTATCTCGGGTACGCGTTGAATTCCGAAGATGAGTTCCTGGCGTTTCTCGAGAGTTACCCGGCGTTCATCGCCGGCGGAGCGGATTTCAACCAGGACCTCCCCGCGCCGTCCGGACGCGGCTCTTTCGGGGGCGACATGTTTCTGCGGCTCCGTGAGGGTGTCTGCGAGGAGGCGGGCGTACAGCCCGGCGGCGTGCCTGTGATGTTTGACGCCGCCACCACCACGGCCGGCCCACTCACTATGTTCAATCATATCCCGGGAGGCTCGAACGTGCTCTATATGGACGGCCGTGTCGAGTTCGTGAAATATCCGGGCAAGTTTCCTCTGACTCCGAGGATTCTGGAGGCCTTGGGCCGGTTGGACCAATGACGGCCACCATCTGGATTTGTCCGCGCCCTTCCGCTACACTGCGGCGTCATGAAGATAGCAATACTTGGAGCCGTATGTTTTGACGAGATCTTCACGCTCGAGGGCGAGCGCCGCGAGAGCTTCGGCGGCATTACCTACAATGCCGCCGCGTTTGCCAGCATTCTCGAGGCCGGGGACGCGGTATTCCCGTTTACCAAGATCGGCGAGGACCAGTTCGAGGCCGCCCTGGCGGAGTTCAAGAAGCTCCCATCTATCGACACGAGCGGTATTGTGCCTTGCCAGGGAAATGTAACGCACGTCACGTTGACCTGGCGGACCGTATCGTGGCGGGACGAGGCCGTCCGGCACCGCATGCCGCCGTATGCCGCTGATGAACTTGACAGGGTGCTGGATGCCGACGCGGTTCATTTCAACTTCATCAACGGCAGCGAACTCGACCTCGACGCGTTCAAGGCGTTTCGGACGAAATATGCAGGGCTTGTCTCGCTCGATGTCCACAATCTGATCAGCCGCTTTGACGCCGAGGGCAAGCGCGAGATCGTGGGTTTCCCGCAATGGCGCGACTGGGCGCCGTACATCGACGTGCTCCAGTGCAACGAGTTCGAAATCAACACCATGTTCGACCGCGACCTCAAGACCCGCCGGGAGTTCGCGGAAGCCGCCCGCGAGGTCTGCCAGGCGGGACCGCGCGTTGCCACGGTTACATTGGGGCCCGAGGGCGCGCTTACCGTGCATCGCAAGGACGGCTCGTTCTATCTCGTGGATATCGACGCCCTTCCCCCCATCAAGGCTGTGGATACAACCGGTTGCGGCGACAGCTTTTCAGCCGGGTTTCTCGTGGGGATGTTAAGCTCGGACGAGCCGGCGACGGCCCTGGCCAGCGGCTCGGTTGTGGCAGGGCTCAATGCGCGGTACCGCGGCATCGGACAACTGGCGGAGGCCAAAGACTATCTTCGCCACCCGCGAAGCCATTTCAAGGTGTTCGAAGGCAAGCCCGGCGACTGGCCCGGCGAGCCATTCTGACCCGGCCTACTGCTTCGTTTCCTTCTCTTTCTCCCTCTTCTGGCGCTGAATCTCGGCCAGATGCACGGGTTCCTTGCGGACCTTGCTCTCAAGGGCCCGGCGCCGCTCATCGAGCATGCGTGTCGCGATCTTGCGGATTTGCGACTGGAACCACATGTCCGTGGACGACCCCTCCCGGTAATCGGCCGGCCCAATCATGTCCACGCGATCCGTTTCCTGGAGCATGAGTGCCTGTTCGTAATGCCGCTGGGACCGGGGCTTATAAACCGCAAACGCAAGACCGCCATGCTTCCTCACCACCGAGAACGAGGGAATATCACTTGGACCGTCCGCGACATAGATCATATTCTTGAAAGGCACCCGGCGTTCCTCCTCGGGGATCGTGTCGTTCACGTTGATGCTTGGTTCTTTGTTGACACCCTTGTTTATCTCAAACAACGCCCGGGTCTTGGTCGTGTTGTCGAGAAGGGTGGCGATCTGGGTGATCTCGCCCGCCGCGGGCGTGCCGGAGAGGTCAGTGTCGGGCTCGGCAGACGCTTCGATGAATTCCGATGCCCATACACCGTCGAGTTTCTCGGCGATTTCCGAGCCGCGGATAACCTCAGCAAGTCCCGTACTCACCACATAATGCTCGAGCCGCAAATCGCCTTCTACGAATTGCGGTTCCTTTACGATCGCTTTCAGACGATCAAGAAAGAACGGCAACCCCCTGTAAAATGTGATGCTCTTGCCGAGTCCCCGCAGTTTCGCGTTCGTGAGCCCCTTAAACCGCCCCGCACGCACGTAGGAGAGAATGTGGCCCAGATAACACGTGTCCCGCTGCACGTGAATGCCCGCGCGTTTATAGAACGCAGGCAGCTTGCCGACCTGGTCCCAGAAAGTGGTCTCGTCCACGTCGTACGCCTCGAACAACGGCTTCTGCATGTACTGCGGCGACAGCGTACGGTCAAAATCCCAGATTACCGCGATTACGTTCTGCAGAAACAATCCCTTATCAGACACGGACAGCCTCCCCTCTTTCTCAGGGTCCTCACAAAACCATAGCAAGTCATCCGTACGGGTACAAGGACATTTACCCGGGCGTATGGTTAAGAGGCCCGCCGACACACGTGACCGCCCGCCTCGGGATTCCGGGACGGGCGGTCACTATCTCTTCGCGGCAGGCCTACAGGTCTTGCGGCTTGACGATAGCGCCCTTCGCGGCTTTCAAGACTTCGAGGGCGGCCTTTTGCTTCGCGTAAATGTCGAAGATGGTCTGGCCTACGCCTTCTTCCTTTTTCCAGGCCTGTATCTGCATGTCGATACGGGAGATGATGTTGTCGACATACAACGAGAACTGCATGGTATAGAGTTGCTCGCTGTATTTCTTGTTGATCTTCTGACTGAAAAGTCTCTCAAGATCAGCGTACTTCGGAATCATGCCGATGGGCGTTTCGAGCGCCTCGACATCCCCATGCGCGTACAGGTCCAGCCATCCCAGCCACACATGCACGTCCTTCTTCGCGCCCAACAACCCCTTGCCGCCGCCTTCGCGGTCCTCGTGGGTGAGGAAGTAGTTCAAACCCGCTATCACGGGTCTCTTCCTGAGACGAGGGTTGTTGAAGAACTTGAACTGCGCATCGAGGTAATCGCCCAGGCCTCCCGCGATGAAGGGCGCGTTGGCCCAGGGCTGACGTCGTACGCCCGTGGCCCCGATCTCCGTGGCCGTCGCCTTGGACACGATGGACGCGCCGATAACGACTCCCTCATCCATGGTCTTTGCGACCCAGATCGGCGGCATGGTGTCGGAATCCCGGCCCGAGTACGTCACCACCTCAATCAACACGCCTGACGGGTCGGCATTCACTTCCTTGTTGTGATTGGCGATGGCCTCCGAGAGCAGCGTGCACCGCGAATTGGGGTGCGACATGGGCACATCGACCATGTCAGGCGTCCACTCCCCCTGGTAGTTGATGCCTCGGCCGGGAACGGGCTCTCCATCGCCCACCCACCGGGGTTTTTTGTTCTCGTCGATCAAGACGTTTGAGAAGATGACTTCGGTGCCCCGTTCGCGCAAGCACTTCATCAGATACGGGTCACCCTCGATATTCACGTCCTCGACGATGCCGAAGATGCCGATCTCGGGATTCACCGCGCGCAACGTGCCGTCCCCGGCAATCCACAGCTGCGCCAGGTCGTCGCCGATGAAATCCGAGCCGACCATGGCCGTAGTAGTCTTTCCGCAGCCGGAAGGCGCCGCGCCCGCAAAATACGTTTTCCGGCCGCCCGGCCCCGTCATGCCGGTAATGAACATGTGCTCGGAAAGCTCAAGACCGCTGTGCCTGTAAATGGCGGTATCCGAGGCAAACCGATGGTTGCCCTTCTTCATAAGAAGAGTGTTGCCCGCGTACGTGCAGAACATGGAATAGGTTGTCTGCCATGAACGGTCCATATAGATACGGCAGTTGGGAATGTCTTCCGCACGGTTGGGTCCTTCGGAGTGGACGTTAGTGAAGAATTCCCCACGGCGCGCGATCTCCGCGTCGAAATCCGCGTAACAATTGCGGTACAGGAGCTCGGCTGAATGAAGCACGTAAGTGGAGCTCGAAATCTCGATGGCCGGGATCGAGGCTCTGGCACCCACGGGACCCCGCGAGTAGAACCCCACGAACATCATCTTGCCCTTCATGATGCCGGTCATGTGCTTCTTGATGTAGGCATGCGATTCACTGCGCAGTTCCCGCTGGGCGAGCGAGGAGATCTTTTCGTCCTCGTTGACGATGTACATGGTTTGGCTGAGCAGGCGGCCCTGGTCCTCGGGAAGATCAAAGTGGTACGTATGGCCGGGTATCGCCAGCGGTTTTTCTTCGCATTTCTCGATACTGTATTTCCGCACGAATTCCTTATCCGCCTCGGAACCGGTCAGGACCATGACCTTGTCAGGCTGGCACATGGCAATCGCGTTGGCGACCTTCAACAAGGCCTCTTCATTCGTGATGTTCGAGAGTCTTTCGAGGTCCCCGCTATCGAGCTTCCTCTTGAACAGACTTCTCGCCGCGTCAATGGTGCCGATGCCGCCTACGGCTGAAAGAATGTCAACGCCTTTCTTGAATTCCAGCATGGTTCTCTCCGTATGGTCTGCGTGCGGATACACCCTTCCGTCACAATCCAGATTCCGTATAGAGCTTGGGCGCCTTCTGCTGGCCTTGTCGGTCTGAGCTTCCGCCCTGCCTGGTAGAACACCCAAAAGGAGCCGAAAGAGGTTGCGTGATAATAAAGAGGTCAGCGCCCGAGGTCAAGAGAAAATTTCTCGCC
>DAOLNV010000025.1:0-53880 GCA_035416745.1 Candidatus Hydrogenedentota bacterium
CGTTCGCCGCTCGAGTACCCCCGAAGGGGCCTTTCCGCTCGACTTGCATGTATGAGGCCTGCCGCCAGCGTTCGTTCTGAGCCAGGATCAAACTCTCCGAAAAAAACCAAACAGAGCACACAAGGCGCCCTGTCTTAGGCGAGTCTGATTCCCTTGTGAAAAGGAATCTCATCTTTACTTGGGGGCAAAGTGGTGCAGGAAAAACCTGCAACACCTTACCTGTGTACACATGGCCTGTTTGCTGTTTTAAACAGGACATGCACCGTATTCAACTTTCAAAGAACACACGCGCCCGGCGGTTCAGCACCCTCGGGCACCCATACCTTCTGTGCCCACACCAGGCCAGCTTCGGGGTGACTCGGTACCCGAACCACGCCACGAAAGCCGGCGTGGCGGAATCTTACGGGCGGATTTTTGCGCCCACCGTCCGAAAGGTGATCGTATCAATCCCCGCGAGGTTTGTCAACCTCTTTTTTTCGGTGAGCACCCTGGCCTTGCGGCCACGCCCGTACCGGCCCCGCTGTTTTCGCAACGGGAAAAACAGTTTAGCACACTTCAATCCGTCTGTCAACAAGAAAATTCCGCTGCGGTTTGCCCTGCCAATCCCCGCCCAATCCCCGCCAAACGGCCCCGTGTTTTCGGCTCTTAATCGGGGCCCGCGCGCACCTGGACTCCTATGCAAGGACGTAGGGCCATATGTCCTCGACGGCGGTTAAGTCGATCCGTGTTCGGCGCGCCACTGCGCGAACCAATCCTTTCGGTTGATCGCGGCGCCCGTTTTCACTACGCTTAGCGCGCATGTTTCGTTTGCGGCAGCAATTCCCCGATTGTGTTCCGGAGAAGGGCGCGTTCCGCCGCGCAACGACATTCGCGAAACCGTCCTGGAGGGATTCAGATGTTTCGAAGACGCATTTCCCGCAGACGTTTCCTGGGCGCCGCGGCCGCGGCAGCCCTGGGTCCAATGATATTGCCGCAGGGCGTGCTGGCAGCCCCCGGAAGGCCCGGCGCCAATGACCGCATCGTCATCGGGCAGATCGGCGTGGGCGGCATGGGCCGGTACCATCTCGGGCGGCTCCGCGACAGCATCGTGGCCATCTGCGACGTGGACGATAACCAGATTGCGGAGGCCATGAAGACCGCACGGCCGGAAACCCAGACGTGCAAGGATTACCGGCGCATCCTGGACCGCAACGATATCGACGCAGTCCTCGTAACCGCGCCCGACCATTGGCACGGGGTCATGACGGTGCAGGCATGCCAGGCGGGCAAGGACGTTTACGTCGAGAAGCCCGCGAGCGTGACCATCGAGGAAGGCCGCGCCATGGTCGAGGCCGCGCGCAGGTACGGCCGCGTCGTGCAGGTCGGCTCACAGGGACGTTCCATGCCAAACGCGTGGAGGATATGTGCCTACCTGCGTAACGGCGAAATCGGAAAGGTCTCGCGGGTCGAATGCTGGCACTACGAGAATCCCGTCGGCGGCGACCCGAGGAAGAACGGCCCCGCGCCGGACAATCTGGATTGGGATATGTGGCTCGGTCCCGCCCGCTGGGTACCCTACAACCCTGAACGGGTCCATTTCAATTTCCGGTGGTTCCTGGACTTCGGAGGCGGCCAGGTGCGCGACCGCGGCGCCCACGTGCTCAGTCTTGCCAGTTGGTTCCTCGACCTCGACGACAAAGGCCCGGTGCGCGTGACGGCAGTGGGAGAACCGCCCCAGGAAGGCCTCTATGACTGCCCAACGACCATGGAAGTCGCCTGGGAGTTCAAGGAGCCTGAGCTCACCATTGTCTGGGCGCAACCGGGCAAGGTGCCCGAGGGTACCGAGGCCAAATTCGGAGCGGTGTATTACGGCGACAAGGGCTCGCTGACGGTGGGCGGCGGGGACGGCGGCGGCCTTGGCACCCCTGCCGATGCGTACGAACCCCCGGCGAACAGCGTCGAGGTCTACCGGAGCCCCGGCCATCACGAGGACTGGTTCGAGTGCATCAAGACGCGCCAGCACCCGATCATGGATATTGCCCCGGCCCACACGGTAGCCAAGTTATGCATTATGGCCAATATCGCGTACCGGCTGGGCCGTCCTCTCGAGTGGGACCACGCCAACGAACGATTCATTGGCGACGAACAGGCAAACCGTATGCTGGGCAATTCGGGCCGTGGCCCGTGGCACATATAGGGAAAAAATCGATGGTCAAAGTGAAATACCGTGTGCAAACGTGGGGCTTCATATTCACGGCGTGTTTGACGGCCTGCTGGCCGGTCCTGGCCGCCGAATTGGATGATTTTCTGGCCCGGGTCGCCGCTCCCAGCGCCGATGTGCGGGCCGAAGCCTGGAAGGCGGCGGGGCCCTTCGGCGCGGCGGCGGTTAAACCGCTGGCCAAACTGGCGGAATCCGAGGAGCCGGGGGTGACGAAAGCCGCGTTGGCGGCTATCGGAACCATCACGGCCCACGCAGGAAGACCCGGCGCCCCGGACGAACTGAGCGCGGTCGCGCAGGCTCTCGCGGAGGCCGTCCAAGCCGCGGGAGACGACCAGCTCCGTCGGGAACTCCTTCATTTTCTTGGACTTGCCGCGTCCGATAGGCAAGTCTCCTTGCTGGCGGGACTGCTGACCGATCCTGCCGTGGGAGAAGATGCGCGCATTGCCCTCGAGCGCATCCCCGGCGATGCGGCGACTCGAGCGCTTATCGAGGCGTTGCGCGCTTCGTCCGAGGAAGTGCAGGTCCGTGCGGCTGATGCTCTGGCCCGGCGCGGGGCTCAGGAAGCCGTTCCCTCGCTTATAGAGCTCGCTCAGTCCAGCGGGAACCCCCGTGTGGGGTTTGCCTGTTTGGAGGCCTTGGGCACATTCGGCGTGGCGCCGCACCGTGTCTTCCCCCGGCGGCCTTCGTTCACCCCGGAACAGCGCGTTCAATACGTTCGGGCGGCTTTGGACGCCGCATACCGGTTACGGGAAGAAGGCAAGACGCAAGAAGCTTCCGAGATCTACGAAAGCGTCACCGCGTATTCGGGCGAGCCCGAGCACATTCGCGAAGCGGTTCTGGGTCTCGATGCCGCGAACTCGAAGGCTTTTGCCGCCCAGGCCGTGGGATATCTCTTCCATCCGGGCGTCAGCAAAGTGGCCTACCGCGCGCTTGTGGAGTCAAATCAGAGTGGCATAAACGACAAACTCGCCATGGCATACGAGAAGTGCGAGCCCGTGCAGAGGGCGGTTCTGTTGCAGATTCTGCACGAGCGGGGCGCGGAATCGCTGCCCCGGCTACTCGAACTGGCGCGCGTGGAAGAGTCCCCCGAGCTGCGGGCCACAGCCCTGGCACTATCCGGCGAATCGCCGCCGTTCGAGGACGTGCTGACCGTTGCCAAGACCGGCTCGGAGTGGACGCGACCGCGCGCGCTCGAGATGGCACGCGACCGCATCGCAGCCATGGTTTCCGCGGGCGAATCCGAATCCGCGCGCACGGCCTGCATCGACTTGTTGGGGAGCGGGCTTCCCGAGGAGTATGCCGTCGCGGCTTTCAATGCCCTGGAAGGCCTTCCCGACGCGGATACAGCGGCCTATCTTGATAGCCTGAACCTTTGGGAACCGGAGGCGGCGGGCGCGCCCGGCGCCCTTAGCCCGGCGGAACTCGAAGCGGCGCAGCGGGCGTATGTCGCCTGTGCCGCGGCAGAAGAGGGCGCCGACACGGCCAAAGCGCGCCTGCTCCATGCCGCCGAGAACTCGCCGTTCCCCTCGGTCACCGGCCTCGCCGTAGAGAAGCTCGCGGCTCGGGGCGTCAGTCCTAAAATACTTGCGAAACGGCAAGGGTTCATCACCGACTGGAAAATCATCGGACCATTTCCCAATCCGGACGGGACCGCGTTCAACCGGTCATTTCTGGACGAGGCGGCCTGCAAGGGCGATGCCCCGGTCAAGTTCGAGGGGAAGACATACGCGTGGCAACACGCGGATACCGAGAGCGTGCCGGCAATAATCGGACTGCGCGCGCGGCTCGACCCGTCCGAGAACGTGGCGGCCTACGCCTATGCGGAACTGCAATCGCCGGAAGCACGTGACGTGACCTTTCAGATTGGGAGCGACGACGGTTGCGAGTTCTGGGTCAACGGCATCCGGCTGCACGGCATCAATACCCCGCGGGGAATGCTCGTGGACCAGGACAAGGTCAATGCACCACTGGTTGCGGGCGCGAACCGGGTGCTTATCAAGGTGCTTCAGGGGGCCGCTGACTGGCAGTTCTGCGTACGCGTCACCGAGCCGTCGGGCGTGCCTCTTGACCTTTCGGAATAAGCGCGGCCCGGAGGGCCGGCAGGAAACCCAAGGGGAAGCCTATGCAAGGAAAGCATGGCCTGGCGGTCGCGATCATCGCGCTTATGCCCTTCGCCGCAATGGGTTGCGCATCGGCGCAGCGACAGTCCGTGCGCCCACAGTCCTGTGCGCACGCCCATAACGATTACGAGCATCCCCGGCCACTGTTCGACGCCGTCGAGCATGGTTTCTGTAGTATCGAGGCGGACGTGCATCTCATGGAAGGCCAACTGCTTGTGGCTCACGACATTGAGGACGCACGGCCCGGACGGACCTTGGAAGGACTCTACCTCGCGCCGCTTCGCGAGCTTGTCAGGCGCAATGGCGGCACCTTGTATCCGCACGGTCCGTCCGTCATTCTGCTCATCGATTTCAAGAGCGGCGCGGAACCCACATATGAGGCGTTGAAGCCGCTGCTGAAACGGTACAAGCCCATGCTCACCAGATACCGCGGAGACCGGGTCTACAGAGGCCCCGTGACAGTACTTATCTCGGGGAACCGGCCCACGAGAACGGTAGCCGGGGAGGCGGTGCGGTATGTGGCCATCGACGGGCGCGCGGAGGACCTCGAAAGCAATCCCCCCGCACATCTTGTTCCCTTGATCAGCGAGAACTGGACAAGGCATTTCGAGTGGCAGGGGGCCGGGCCGTTTCCGGAAGCTGAGGCTATCCGCTTACGGGCCATTGTAATGAAAGCCCATGCACAGGGACGGAAGGTGCGCTTCTGGTCGACCGCCGACCGGCCGGAGGTCTGGGACGCGCTGCTCGGGGCCGGGGTCGACCTGATCGGCGCGGATGATCTCGGCGGACTCGAGCGGTACCTTCGAGAAACTGGCGCAAAAGGTTCCTAATCGCAGGGATAGCAGAAGGGAGCAGAGGAGCCATGGACACGATACGCGTTGGATTCGTCGGGCTCGGCAGCATCTGCAAGAGCCGTCATGTGCCGGGGTTGCGCCGCATCGGCGGTGTGGAAATCGTCGCGGTGGCGAACCGTACAATGGAGTCGAGCCAACGGGCGGCCGCCCAGTTCGACATCCCGGAAGCCTGCGCCTCGTGGGAGGAAATCGTCCAGCGCAAGGATATCGACGCGGTATTCATCGGAACATGGCCCTACATGCACAAAGAGGTCAGCGTCGCGGCCCTTGAGTCCGGCAAGCATGTCTTCTGCCAGGCGCGCATGGCGCGGGATTTCGCCGAAGCCGAGGCCATGCATGAAACAGCACGGCGGAGCGGGCGCGTGGCGGCTCTCTGCCCGGTTCCGATAGGCCTTTCGATTGATGCTACGATTGCCCGGTTGCTCCGCGAGGGCGACTTGGGCGACATACGGCTTGTGCGGGTCCAAAGTTTCACGGATGCCTTCGCGCGGCCCGAGGCGCCCTTGCATTGGCGAAAAGACCACCGCCTTTCGGGTCTCAACATGCACACCCTCGGGATGTATGCCGAAGTCATCCATCGGTGGTTCGGATGGACATGGACCGTCAATGCCGTTACTCAAACTTTCACGCCCACCCGGCTCGACCCGGCTGGCCAGGAAACGCGCGTCAGAATCCCCGACCAGGTCCTGTTTACGGCGGGCATGCGTGCAGGTTTTCCCGTCCAGTACACCATCAGCGCCGCGGTTCACCACGGGGAAGAAGAGATCCAGGTCTTCGGCTCCGAAGCGTCGCTGGCATATGACGTTAACGACGATGTTCTTTACGGCGCGCGGGCAGGCGAGGTGATGGGACCCGTCGAGATTCGTCCCGGCGAAGAGTACGACCTTCACGAGTGGCCGGTCGAGCGGAATTTCATCAATGCCATTCGGGAAGGCGCCGAATATCATCCCGATTTTCACGATGGCCTCAAGTACATGCAGGTTGTGCAAGCGGTCTACGATTCCGCGCGAGAGGGCAGGACCGTGATGCTTGGCTGAGCCGGCACGTCCCCGGAAAAACCGCACGGGCCGCTTGTCACCATCGCTCTGTAACTACTAGAATGGCGGGCGGAGGATTGGAGCGTGGCTATTAGAGGGTATATCAACCACCGCGACGAAAGTGGCGGGGTACACCGCCTGGCCATAGAAAGCGTCGCGGTGATTGGCCGTGCCCAGGAATGCGATTTGGTGATTGGCGACCCGGCGGCGTCGCGCCGCCATGTCGAGATTACCCGTGTGGGCAACAGTTACCGGTGGCGCGATCTGGGAAGCACCAACGGCACGATCTGCAACGATACCCCGATGAGCGGGGGGCCGCTTCGTTCGGGCGACGTGCTGCGCATTGGTGAAACCCGCCTCCGGTTCGAGGAGGAAGAGGAAGAAGAAGGGCCTTCCGAGCCCCGGACCACGCGCGTGGATTGGTTCAGGGGCACAGTGCTTGGTCCCGAGGGCGACGAACGCCCTTCCGCCATCGAAGACCGCCAGGAAGCAATGCTGCGCGCGGTTTGCACCCTCATGAGCGAACTCTCCGTGCGGTACGACGCCTGCAGCCTCGTGGACCGTGTGCTCGAGACCTCGTGCAACGCCATCAAAGCTCAGCGCGCCGCCCTCTTCTTCGCGGAGCCGGGAGAATCGGAGCTCCTTCCATGCCCTGACTGCGGGCACGTGCACATGATGGAAAATGGGAATCTTCGCCACGCGCTGCCGGGCGAGATCCGCATCAGCAACACCGTGACCCGCCGGGTCCTGCGCAACGAAGAAAGTTTCCTGTGCCAGGATTCCCGCTGGGACCGCGAGATCGAACTCGCCAAGAGCGTCATCGAACTCGACCTGCGGTCTATCATCTGCGTCCCTATCCGTGGGCAGCGCCGCGTAAACGGCGTTCTCTACGTGGACAGCAACCGTCCCGGCCAACCGTATACAGACGATGACATGCTGCTGATCGCCGCGGTGGGCAACGCCGCCGGCCTGGCTCTCGAGAACGCCCATCTCCAGCGCGAGATCCTCGAGAAACAGCGCATGGAACAGGAAATCGAACATGCATGGACTATCCAACAAGGGTTCCTGGTCAAATCATGGCCGGAGGATGCCCGGCGGTTCGAGGTGTTCGGCGAAACCCGGCCCGCCAAGGTCGTCGGGGGAGATTTCTACGATTTTGTGCAGCCCGCCGGCGACCGCGTGGGGATCCTGGTGGGCGATGTGAGCGGAAAAGGCGTGGGGGCGGCGCTGACTATGGCGCAGGTCCTTGCCGAGTTCCGGTTGCGCGTTCAAACAATCCTATCGCCCGCGGAGGTCCTTGCCGCACTTAACGCGGACCTTGCGGCGCGCAGTCAGGCCGGCACGTTCTGCACCTTGCACTACATCACCCTGGACCTGAATACCGGCAACATAGCCAGCGCCAATGCGGGCCATTTTCCGGCCCTGCGCTTCGGCAAGCGCAAGCCGTCGGAGTTTGGCGCGGCGAGTGGACCGCCTTTGGGGATTTTGCACGACGCCCGATGGTCGGAGACGCGCTCGACCCTTGAACAGGGCGAAACGCTCTTGTTGTATTCCGACGGGATAGTTGAGGCCCGCATGGGTGCGGCGTTGCGCGAGGGGGACACGTTCGTCGAATTTGGCATCGAGGGAATCGAGAAGGCGCTCGCGAGGGAGCCCGGCGCGCGCCCGAAGCGCCTCGTTGAAATCGTGGAAGAAGCGGTCATGAGGTTCTGCGCACCGGAGCATCCGCAGGACGATTGCACCATGATTGCATTGCGATATTTCGGTTAACCGGCTTGATAGTGGCGGTAAGAGGATGGAACGTCGTATACGCGTTAAGGTACAGGCGGAGCCGAAGGCTCTCGAGGCCGTGCGCGGACTCGTGCGCGGTTTCGCCCGGAGTTGGGGGCTTCCGAGCGGCCGGGTAGACGAAATCGTGCTGGCGGTCAACGAAGCGTGCAGCAACTCGATCCGGCATTCGTACCGTTCAGATCCCGCACGCTCGTTTGTGCTTGCCATGGGCGCCACGGACCGGTACCTCGAGTTCGAGTTGCGCGATTCGGGCAAACCCGCGCCGCGCGAGCATGTGGCTGTGTCGCGGCGGACCCGCCCGAAGCAGGGCGAACTCCGTCCGGGCGGTTTAGGCGTGGGGCTCATCTACCAGGTATTCGATGAGGTTGTTTTCGAGCCGGGCCGCACGCGCGGCAACCGGGTGTTGATGCGAGCCTTGCGCGGAAACCAGAACCGAAAATGCCGTTCCGGCACGGCTCAATGTGCGGAGAAAGGCCCCAACATGCACGGCAGAACACAGGATCCCAAAACGTGAAAACAGAAGTCGAAACGCGAAACCATATGTGCGTGGTCAAGGTGGCTGGCGAGGTCGATCTGTACAGTTCGCCGGAGTTGAGGAAGGCCATCACGAAGGCCGTGCCGGCGGCGGAAGCGCTTGCGGCGGTTGACCTCAGCGGTGTGACTTACATGGACAGTTCGGGCGTGGCCACGCTGGTCGAAGGCTTGCGGGAATCGGACAAGAAGGGCATTGCGTTCGCCCTGGTTGCCCCGTCGCAACCCGTATTGAAAGTGCTTTCGCTGTCGCGGCTGGACAAGGTATTCGACATTCGCGAGAACCTGGACGAGGCTTCGGGCGTCTGACAGGGTGCCATCCATGAGCGTGGTTGTTGCGGTACTCGGGCATACGGGGCGGATTTCGCTCAACGTTCTCTACGCCGTCAGCAGGGTCTGCCTGCTGATGGTCGAGACGTTTGACTGGATTGTAGTGCGTCCGCTCCGCGGACAGGGGCTGCGCGTCCGCAGCACCGTCCTGCACCTCGTGGAGTTCGGAGTCAACTCCTTCCCCGTTGTGGGGCTGGTGTGTATCCTCGTGGGCGCCATCATGGCAATGCAGGCCTCGTACCAGTTGTCGCGGTTCGGGGCGCAGCAGTTCATCGCCGATCTGGTGAGCGTGGCCGCCATGCGGGAATTGGCGCCGCTGATGACCGCGGTGCTGGTCACGGGGCGCTGTGGTTCAGCCATTGCGGCGGAGATCGGCTCGATGAGGGTGGCCGAGGAGATCGACGCGCTCGAGGTTATGGGGATCAATCCCATCCGTTTCCTGGTAGCGCCCAAGTTTCTTGCGATGCTGATCGCGGTCCCAAGCCTGACGGTGTTGGCCACGCTGGTCATGATTGCCGGCGGCTACCTTCTTTCGACAACTGTGGTGGGAATCGACGCGGGCCTGTATCTCGAACGCACCGCTAACGCCCTGCAGATGAAGGATTTCGCGACCGGATTCGTCAAGAGCGTCTTTTTCGCGGTAGTGATTTGCTGGGTCGGGGTGTACCGCGGTTTCCAGGCTGAGGGCGGCGCCGAAGGCGTCGGCCGCATGACCACCTCGTCCGTCGTAACCTCTATTTTCTGGATTGTCGTGGTCGACATGGTTTTCACGGTGTTTTTCTACTTCATATGACGAACAACGACTCCATCATCCAGATACGCGGCCTTGTCGCAAAATACGGCGAGACCACCGTGCTGGACGACATCAACCTCGACATTCGCCGGGGCGAGACGTTTGTGATCCTCGGCGGCAGCGGATGCGGGAAAAGCACCTTGCTGCGGAATCTGGTGGGTCTGATGCGTCCCGCCGCGGGTACGATTCTCATCAACGGAGAAGATTTCACCTCGATGTCCGACGACCAGCGGAGCGCTGTGCGCAAACGCATGGGCATGTGTTTTCAAGGCGCCGCGCTGCTCAATTCCATGAGCCTGTACGATAACGTGGCCCTGCCCCTCCGGGAGCATACAAGGCTCAAGGAGTCCACCATCGAGATCATGACCCGCATCAAGCTCGACCTGGTCGGATTGGCGGGATTCGAGGACTACCAGCCGTCCGAGTTGAGCGGCGGCATGAAGAAACGGGCGGGCATCGCCCGCGCGATGGCCATGGACCCCGAGATGATCTTCTATGACGAACCGTCGGCCGGGCTGGATCCGATTGTGGCGGCCGGCGTGGACATGCTCATCCGGAAGATGCAGAATACGTTCAACCTGACGAGTGTCGTGGTAACCCATGAACTGGCGAGCGTCGATATGATTGCCGACCGCGCATGCCTCCTCAAGGAAGGGCGAATCGTGGCGGCGGGGACCGTGGCGGAACTGAGAGCCAACCCCCACCCGTTCGTGCGTCAGTTCTTCGAGCGGAAGCCAGAGGACGAGTCCGCTCGCAATGACGATTTCATTCGGTCTCTTATGCGGGGTGAATAGGCAGCATACCGGTCCCGGACAGGGTGCCCGGGCCGAAAAAGAATGGGGAGCAAACCGTGGCGGCGCGAAAACACAATTTCACGACGGCGGAAATCAAAGCGGGGGTGTTCGTCCTTGTCGCCGCGCTGGTGTTTGCCGCATTGCTGGCCGTCATTCGAGGGTACCGCCCTGTCGCGGAAACCAAGACGTTCTATGCATCGTTTACGGATATCGGAGGTCTGAATCCCGGCGCCGACGTCCGGTTTGGCGGCACGAAAGTCGGACACGTTGTCGAGATAGCCTTGCACCCGGCGGATCCCTCGCTGATCCGCGTTGCTTTCGAGGTGCCGGCGCAGGTGCCCGTCCACAAGGACAGCAAGGTCTACGTCACTCAGATCACCTTGACTTCCGAGATGCACCTCGAGGTGATGACCGGCACCGCCGAGGCAGGGCTCATGCCCCCCGGCTCCGAAATCGAGACGACGGTAGGCGGCATCAGGAAGCTGCTGGCCGGCGCCGGCGACACCTCCCAAACGCTGCAGAGCATCCTGGATGATTTCCGCGACCTCATGGGGGTCGAAGAAGCGCGGCAGGAAGCCGCCGAGAACGCCGGCGGAGAGATGGCCACCGTCGCCGAGGTGGTCGACGAGGTCAAAGGCGTCGTATCGGAGGGGCGCGAAGATGTCCGCGGCATTCTCGACAACGCGGGCGAAATCGAGAAAAGCGCAAAGCAGCTGCTCGAGGACACGCGCGCGGTCCTCGCGGAGAACCGCCCCGAGATCAAGACGTCCCTCGAGAACGTACGCGATACCACGGAAAGCACCAAAAAGGCGGTTGTAACCGTGCAGGACATTCTCGACCGTGCAGCAATCCTGAGCGAGCGGTTTGACGGCATTGCCGACACCCTCGAAGGCGCTCTCGGGAACCTCGAGGGCCTCGGCGAGGACGCGCGTGGCGCGCTTGCGGAAAACAAGCCGGAAATCGAGGACACCATTCGCGATCTGCGGAAGACGGCCGACTATTTGCGGGAGTTCGCGCGCACGGTTTCCGAGCAGCCCGAATCGCTGCTGCGGGGCGAGAATCGCGAGGGACGCCATCACTGAAAGGACACGAGCGATGGGTGGGGCAACAGGAACAACGGGTAGGTTTCGAACGAAAGCAGTAACGGGCATGCTTGGGCTGAGCGCGCTGGTCTGCGCCGCGGCGGGTTGTGTTCATACCACCGAAACCCGCTACTACCAGCTCGATATGACGCCGTCGGGCAAGGCCCAGGCTGGGCTCTCCCTCGAGATGGGCCGTCTTGACGTGGCCGACGACCTTGCGCGGCGCGAAATCCTGGTGCAAAAGGACGCCACCGAGATCGAATACTACGCCGACGCGCAGTGGGCGGTGAGTGTCCCCGAATTGGTGCGTAGGAAGCTCGAGGCCGAACTCGGCAGGGCAAAGGCCAGCGAGCCCGTCATTGTTCTTGACGGCGATATCCAGGCGTTTCAACAGGTCGACGTGCCGGGGGGCGCGGAAGCCCGGGTGACCTTGCACCTGCGGTTCCGGAAGGACTCTGAAGTCGTTTTCCAGAACGAATACAGCCGCCAATTCCCGGCCCGGGACCCTTCGCCAAGAGCCGTCGCGCACGCCCTGTCGCGCGCGCTCGAAGCCATTGCCGCGGACATCGCGGCCGACGCAGCCAAACTCGCCAATAACTGATGTGAATGCTGCCGGCCTGCTTGCGCAGGCTTCTTGAGGCGTCTACAATCGGCTTTCTGAAATCAGTTCATCGACAAAAGAAGGGACGCCGGGTTTGGGCGTCCCGCGAAAGGGGATATCGCCATGCTGCGGACAGTTATGCTGCTATGCCTCGCGGGTTTGGTGCTGGGTGCGAGTTTCGAGAAGGCGTCGGGCCAGGAGTTGGCGGTTGATCTTTCGAAACCGGATGCCGCCGATGCGTGGGTGTTCTCGGATGAGAGGGCTGCCATCCGGAACGGCGAACTGGTCCTCGATGGCCGCGCCGAAGAGACTCGGGCGTTCTTCACGCCGTTTGTCTGGGGCGACGTCAGCCTGAAAGCCAAGTTCCTGGTCGAGCCGCGGGAGGAGGGCGTATTGGCATGCGGGTTTGCAGTGCGCGCCACGGATGCGTTCACCTGTTACTACGTTCACTATGATAGGGGCCAAGCCATTTTGTGCCGGTCGGACGCGTCGAATTCGTGGATCGAGATCAAGCGCGTGAGCGGGCTCGACAAACCGGCGGGGCAGTGGCATGAAGGCGAACTGGCATGCGTTGGCAATACCCTGCGCGTATCGTTGAACGGCGCCGTCCTGTATGAAGCGCAGGACGCCGCGATTCAGGCGGGGCGAATCGGTTTCTATGCCGGCCAGGGCCTGGTCCACGTGAAAGATATTGTCGTCACCGGCGCGGCGACGCCCGCCGAGGGCACATTCACCATTCCCAAGCCGATGTTTATCCGTCTGTGTACCGACGCCAACGCGGGCGCCTATGAAGCGTTTCCTGACGTGTGCCGCTTGTCGGACGGGCGTCTCATGAGCGTCTTCTACGCCGGGTACGGGCACGTTGCGCTCCCGAACGAGCAGTTGCCCAGGGGCGGCCGGGTCTCGTATTGCGTATCCAGAGACGAGGGCGTGACCTGGAGCGCCGCAAAGGTGTTGTACGACGGCCCCGACGACGACCGCGACCCCTCGATCATGCAGACCAAGACCGGCAAGCTCATCTGTAACTACTTCTCGCTGCGCAAAAAGGATGGGGCCGAGCTCTCTTGGGAAGGCCTTGGCACGTGGATGGTCACGTCGCTGGACATGGGCAAGACATGGTCGGAACCGCAACAAATTGCCACGAATTACTACTGCAGCTCGCCGGTCCGGCAGCTTTCAGACGGCCGCCTCATCCTGGGCCTGTACGCGGAGCAGGACGGACGGGGCTGGGGCGCCGTAACCATCTCGGATGACGACGGGGCAAACTGGGGCAATGTGATTGACATCGACAACAACGGCATGCCCCTCGATGCCGAAACCGACATCATCGAGCTCAAAAACGGCGACCTGTTCGCGGCCGAACGCGGGCGCGGCGAGACAATGGCGTGGTCCGCATCGAAGGACCGCGGATTGACCTGGAGCGTGTCGGAACCGTTCGGGTTTCCCGGGCACTGCCCGTACCTGCTGCGGGCGGCCGGCGACATCATCCTCATGGCGCACCGCCTCCCCGCTACGAGCCTGCACTACAGCCTGGACGAATGCGCGACTTGGAGCGAGAACGTTCCGGTGGACTCGGTGGGCGGGGCTTACCCCTCGATGGTGAACCTCGATGACGGGTCCGTGCTTATCGTGTATTACGAGGAGGGGGAAGGTTCGAGCATTCGCGCGAAACGGTTGCACGCCACGCCCAACGGCATTGAGTGGCTGCCCGTGAGCGAAGGACGCAAACCACAAGCCACTCTGGTTGAGCAATACAAGATCTGGGATCAGGCGCCCCACAACGCCTTCACGAATCTCGTCCGGTTCAAGGATGAATGGTTCTGCGTGTTCCGCGAAGGGCAGGCGCACGTATCCCCGGACGGCGCGTTGCGCATCATCGTCTCCAAGGACGGCAAGCAGTGGGAATCGGCTGCGCTGATAACCTCCGGCACGGCGGATTTGCGCGATGCCCAGATCACGGTGACGCCCGGCGGCAAGCTTATGCTCTCGGGCGCCGCGGCGTTTCACGACAAGTCGGTAGCCAGCCACCAGACCATGGCCTATTTCTCCGAGGACGGGCGCAGCTGGAGCGAAGGCGTGCCTGTCGCGGACCCGAACTTCTGGATGTGGCGGGTTACCTGGCATAAAGGCACCTGCTACGGGATCGGCTACGCGACCGTGGAAGAAGGCGAACGCAGCATCCGGTTGTACAAGAGCACGGACGGGCGCAGTTTTGAGACGCTCGTACCCGCGTTGCGGTCGGGCGAATACTCGAACGAGTCGTCCATCATTTTCCTCGAAGACGACACCGCCCTGTGCCTGTTGCGGCGCGACAGCCCGGCTCCGTTGAACACCGGGTTGCTCGGTACGTCAAAACCGCCCTATACGGAATGGACGTGGCAGGACCTTGGGGCGCGCATCGGCGGGCCGTGCATGATTCAGATCCCTGACGGGCGGTTCGTGGGCGCGGTGCGGCTGTACGACCGTCGGGTCCGTACGGGCATCTGCATACTCGACCCCGAATACGGCACGCTGACCGAGGTGCTTACGCTGCCGTCCGGCGGCGATACCAGCTATCCGGGCCTCGTCTGGCACGACGGACTGCTTTGGGTCAGTTACTATTCCTCGCACGAGGGCAAAACGAGCATCTATCTCGCGAAAGTGGCGTTCAATTAAGGGAAGAGCGGTGGCGAAGAGCGTTCTCATCATTGGGACGGGCTGTCTGATGCTGATAGGTTCTGCGGGATATTGCGGGGAAACCGGCATCTGGCCTACGCTGCCGGAGACCAATGCCGAATGCATGATTCCGGCGCAGGAATGGCCGCGCGAGCCGGGTCCGCGCGAAGTCAAAGTCTACATTACCTATCCCGGCGGCGCTCTGGCCAACGTGAGTGCCGAGACCGGCCTGTTTCTTGATCTGCACAACTGGGGCGGGACGTTCCACACGGGCACGGCAGATCCCGAACAGCTGGCCAGCCGGTACAACGTCGTAGCGATATGCGTCGACTACCTGCAGAGCGGTCCGGGCGAGGAGCATGATCCACCCTACGATTTCGGGTACCTGCAGGCGCTCGATGCCTTGCGCGGACTCTACTTGGTGTATCACGGGCTCGACGAGCGCGGGGCCGCTTTCCACAAGGGCCGCATCTACTGCACCGGCGGGTCCGGCGGCGGGAACGTCACGCTGATGGCCAACAAGCTGGCCCCGCGCACTTTCGCGTGCTGCATCGACAAGTGCGGCATGGCCCGGCTTACCGGCGACATCGCATTCAATCTCGACGGCGGCAGTGAACTCGATGCGCGGTACAGTCCCGACCCTGAGAGTCCGCGCTACCTCAGCCATGGCGCCCAGGCGTTGCGGTACGTGGGCAACCCCGGGCACCTTGCCGCCATGAGACAACTCGGGAACAGCGTGAAAATGATCGTCGTGCACGGCGCGGAAGACGCCGTGTGCCCCGTCGAAGACGCCCGCGAGATGGTGGCCAACATGGAAGCTTCGGGGATGGACGTCGAAGCCATCTGGGTCACGAAGGACATGCTCGATGGCGAGACGTTCCAATCAACCGGGCATCCCATGGGCGACCGCACCCGCATTGTCTTCTACGCCGCGGACAAGTATTTGACGCCCGGAAGTCCGGACCTCGTTGTCCGGCAGGGTCCCACCGATTTCGAGCGAAAAGAGGCCATTCGCTACGAAGTCCCGGGCGGCGTTTACGTGATCTCGTACGAAAACGGTTATCCTGTCGGCACGTTCGAGCGGGCCAAGGAGGGTTGATTGATGGGCTTCTGGATCGGCGGGTTCCGGAACGTGACCGACGACATTGGCGCCGGGGGCGAACGGCGGGATTTGACCCCGCAGTTGATGGCGCAGGTGCGGGAGTTGGAGCATCAGGTCGGCCGTCTGACGCTCTTGAGCCAGGCCCTGTGGGAACTGCTGCGCGAGCGCCTCGGATTGACCGATCAGGATTTCGAGAACCTGGTCCGGGAGATTGACCTGCGCGACGGCGTTCAGGACGGGCAAATCTCCAACACGCCGGTCAAATGCCCGTCGTGCGGCCGGGTCTCCGCATCGAAGCACTACCGCTGCCTGTACTGCGGCCTCGAGTTCCAGAAACCCGTGATGGGCTGAGAGGCTCAGGAAGCGGGCCTCGGCAGCGTCACCCGGCGGACGAAGAACGCCCCGGGCACTGCGGGTCGTCACCGTACCGCCGTGTATTCCTTCAGGAGCCTGAGATACGCGCGGTATTGCTCCAGCGACACTCCCGGCGGCGTCTGGTGGTCCACGCTGGGGATGTAGCCTCCCGTTTCCATGAGCGGCACGAGGCGCTCGAATTCCTTGCGCATCGCGCCCTCCCCCTTCGGCATGACCATCTTGTTGAAGTGCCCGACGAGGGCGAAATCGGGAAACTGCGTGCGCAGCGTCATGCCGTCGACCCCCGCCTGCCGCTCGAGCGGAAGAACGCCGTCCACGCCCGCCCGTTTCAGCCAAGGGACCATCAGCGTTACGTCGCCGTCCGTGTCCACTATGGTCAGAACGTTCCTTTCCTTCACTCGCGCGAGCATGCGCCGGTAATAGGGCGCCACGAATTCCTCGAACATGTCTTCGCCAATCATCGGGCCGTTGTTGTACGACATGTCCTCGGCGATGGTCATGAAGGTTGGCACACACACTTTCTCGATCTGGTCGAGCAGTCCGAGATTGAAGCGCAGCAGATCCTCGTTCATGCGGTGAATCAGCTCCGGCTGCTCGACGAAGGCATACATGAGTTTCATGAATCCCATCAATGTACGCGGGAACCAGAAGTACCCTTCCAAGGTGATCCAGACCACCGCCTCGCCTTTGGCCTGACGCGCGGCCCAGGGTTCGATTGATTCGATGGCTTTGGAGTGGTCCGGATACAAATAGGGCAGGAAGGTCCGGTAGTCGTCCATGTCCGAGACCCCGCCGTCGATATGATGTTGAACCGCATGGATAGTGGGCTCTTTCGCGCTGAGCCAGAACTGTTTGTAGGGGTCGAGGCCGAAGTATTCGTGAATCTCAAAAACGTCCGTCAGCGCTTGTGGCAACCCCTCCCCGTGCCAGCGGTCAATGGTCTTGTCCCACCACATCGCCCACTCCCAGCGCGGCAAACGGTCGACGGGTTCGAAATTCATCACGGCCCGGAAACGCTCGACGTGGTTCATGCTCTCGACCATTTCATGGATTCCTCGCGCACCATGCGGTTTCGAGGATAGCCTATCCCGCCGAACATCTCCAATTGCCCCGGTTTGCCTGGTGCAGCAACGCTGCGGCCCCCTGATCGCCAACCCTCATTTCTTCTTCCGCCTCTCATCTGCGATAATCACGCTCGTTACAGGGGCATGGAGGACACGTTACATGACGCCGCGGGAACGCTTTATCGCCGCACTGGAGCGCCGCCCCATCCCCGGGCGGGTGCCGCATTTCGAGCTCGTCTTTTTCCTCACGATGGAGGCCTTCGGGAAGCTCCATCCGAGCCAGCGGCATTACGCGCAATGGGATCAGATGACCGAGTCGGAACGAGCGCTTCACCGAAACGAAATGGCCGAAATCCACGTTCAAACCGCCCGCAAATACGAGCACAGCGCGATCTTTCTCCACCCCAACCCGAACACCGAGGACGAATCCCTGCGCCTCATCGACCTCGTGCGCGAGAAGTCGGGGAACGACTATTTCCTCATGATGCACGGCGATCCCACGTACTCGATCCCCTCGGGAAGCGATATGCTCGAGCAGGCCGCGTGGTTCTACGAGCGTATGGACGACGCCATGGACACGGCGGACCGCCGCGTCGACGAGCAGCTGGCCGCGTGCGAGCGGTTGAAAGCCCACGGCGGCCTGGACGGGTTCGCCCTGTGCGCGGACTACTGCTTCAACGACAACCCCTTCCTCCGGCCGGACCTGTTCGCGGTGCTCATTACGCCCTACCTCAAGCGCGTTGTCGCGGGAATGCGCGAAATGGGGTTTCATGTCATTAAACATACGGACGGCAACATCATGCCAATCCTCGATCAGTTGGTCGATGCGGGACCGCACGCCCTGCACTCGCTCGACCCCCAGGGCGGCGTCGACATCGCCGAGGTGAAGCGTCTCTACGGCGGCAAGGTGTGTTTGATTGGCAATGTCAATTGCGGGCTCCTCACATCGGGCACTGACGAGGAGGTCATCGAATCAGCGCGATACTGCATCAAACACGGCATGCCCGGAGGCGGGTATATCTTTTCGACCAGCAATTGCGCGTTCACGGGACTTCCCCTCGAGCGCTATGAGCTGATGTGGAAGGTCTGGCACGACGAAGCCATTTATCCGGAAACATGAACTGTTCGGGCGGGGAACATGCGCATTGACGAAGCAGACCTGGGTTTCGGCGCGGGCAGTCCGGCAGCCGGGAGGGCCTGCGCAACCGGGCGCCGCCATCAAGAGGGGGGCTGATCATGGAAGCGGAGGTAGCGCCAAAGGCCACCACACTGGCATTTCTCGTTGTATCCCTGCTCGAGGCGGGATACTTCGTCCTCAGGGGAATCTACTTGACCTTGGGCCCTGCCTACCGTGTGGTTGTCCGTTTGATCGACTATGGCTCGGTGCTTCCACTGTCGATATTCTATATTTCGCTGGGTCTGACGGTCAGCGCAGCGCTTGTGGCGGCGTTGCTGTTTGCCCGGCGTCTTGCGAAAGTGAGACCTGTCCGGCCCGAACCTAATCCCCGCGTGTGGACAACCCTGGGCGGCAGTGTCTTGCTCGTTCTGTCATTCCAATTGCTGTACTGGGGCACGTGGCCGCTGACCGCCTACGCATATAACGCCCTGGGGTTCCCGCCCTACAGCGATGCTTTCATGGAGGTGGTCAAGGTATCCAAGGGCCTGGGTCCCGCGTTCATGATCATCCTGGCAGGCCTGCTCATTGCGGTCTGCCTGGGGATGACCCGCCCCCGCACGGCGTTCCTCGACGAAGATCACGAGGTCTGGGGCGCGAGCGACACGAAGTCCTGACCGGGGGTGCTCCTGAGATTCCGGCCGGGTTACAGGCATGCCGACTTGTGGGTCGCGTAAGACCTGTAGGATAGGCCCGCCTATTCCGTCCCCGCGTGAGGCTTCACCACCAGCCGCAGCGACTTCCCGGCCTCGATGCGCACGGGCAGGCCCTCGCTGAGCGATTTGCCGGAGACACGCTCGGTGGTTCCCGCGTCGACATTCTCTACCGCGTACATGTGCGCGTCATCGGGCTCGACGGTGAACCATTCGGGCACGGCGTTCATGCGGGGCCAGTCCTGCTCGAAACCCATCGTGATACGGTGGCGGGGCACATCAAACTCGAGCCGGCCGTCGTAGGCTTCGCTCGACGCCATGAACACGCAGATGCCGCCGCCGCAGGGCGCTGCGCCCAACTCGAGGCCCTGACGCCAGGGCCGGGCAATGGTGTTGCGAGTGTGCAGCATGGTGTGGATGAGCACGGTCCGCACCGTGTTCGCTTCGAGCTTGTGCACGCCCCACAAACGGTTCGGGTCCGTATGGTCCACGAGCAGCGTGGCGATCTCCCGGTCGGCCCACAGAAATGCCTCGGGAACGGGGATTCGGTACAGCAGATACAATCCGCCCTCGACCGAGTCGGCCACGTTGTCGCGGCTGCCGTGGTCCCAATTGAACTCCTTGTAGCGCGGCTTGAGCAGATTTGTCATGGGCCGGCGCACGGCCTCGCCGTAGCGGTTGGATTTCAGCGCCAGGCCGTAGTCGAGGAATCCGACAAAGTCGTACCCCCATCCGTCCCGGAGCGTGACGCCGTCGTGGGGACCCGGCTCAGCCTGAAGGGTCCCGATGATGACGCCATCGGAATTCGTGCCGCGCCGGAGGATTTCGTCGAACATGTACTCGAGATGCGGACGGTACTGCTCGCATTTTTCAGGGTCGGCGGTGCTGTCGACGGCAAACAGCAATCCCAGCCCGCCGATAATTTCGCAACCGTGGTCCGAGAGGCGATCGGGAACGAAGCCGCCGGGCAGGAGATAATGGTCGGCCAGACGGTGCGCCCAATCGAGGTATTTGTTCTCACCGGTCATGCAATACAGCCTCGGCAGGATCTGGAGGAGATCGCCGTTGACCTCGACGTTCGTTGAAGGGATCAGTCCGTACGGAGTCTCGTACGGCGCATGCTTGAAGATGTCGTCGGCGATGCCCCGCATGCGGCCGTACCATGGATATTCTCTGCCGGTGATCTCGACTATCGGCACGAGCCCGTCTTTGGCATACTCGCTCGCGCCGAAGATCATCGTGTCGAAATCGGTCACGACCTTCTCCCCTTTGTCCATGTCGTAATGCACGGGAAGCCGGTCCACGTGGTTACACAGGCGCTGTTCCGCCTCGAGCGTCTCAAGCATCACCGTATCCAGGATCCCCTTGTCGGTGTAGTAGGCGGCCCAGACGTAAAAGGGATAGCAATCCGCCGCGGTATCGCGGTAGTTCCACTCAGCGCCGGTTGGCCGAAACAGCCCCGATTTGTCGTCCCTCACCGGGAGACAGACTTCGTGCAGCCATCGCTGTACCTTGCCGAGGGCGATGCCGGCATAGCGCGCAGACCGTTTCGCGCGGGCCCAGTCAGGTTCATTCGGCGAAGGATCCCAGAGCGTGTTGACTTCGCCGTTCATCTCGAATCCGGGCAGGTCCGCCCACACAAGTGCATCGCCGCCGCCGGTCGAAATCCGGGCCGTGCGCACTGGGTTAACCGTCAACGGCGCGGTCGCGCTCCCCAACAGGCGCACGCCCGCGATAAACGCCACCCCCTGCTGTTCCCGGCCAAAAAGAACCACGTGCCTGCCGGGTTCCAGTTTACCGAGAGGGAGCTCGAGCCATTCGTAGGGTTGTTCCCGGACTTCCGCCAGCGACCCCGACACCTCGCCGTAGGTGAAGTGGAGCGTCCGCTTGTCGGGACCCTTGCTGCCGAACAACACCTCAAAGCGGTCCTCAGCAGCCACATCTTCCGGCAGGGTCACGTCGAGCTTCCACTCCGCCAGCCAGTAGTACTTCCGGCCGCCAAACTCCTGGGGCCCGTCCGTAAACAGGACTTCAACAGCCAGCGCGGCTGACGCGAGCGCGCAAATACTCCCAAACACCGCCCAGAACTTCATCGTCACAGCCTCCGTTGAGGTAGCGATTATGCGGGACGTGCAAGACGGCCGCAAGGTGTCACGCGTCCGCGTACGGCCTGCTCCTGACCGGCTCAAAGCGCTTCACCGCCGCTTACTCTGCACATTTAGCCGGGTGCGAGGCAATATCTTCCGGCGGCGAGGGGCCAGTCCCCGCCGCCACTTTCCTGTAAAGGCTTGTCATGCATAGATTTGCAACGGTGCAGCGCAGAAGGCACGCCGTTTGCTCCCCTGAGACAGGGGCAGTTCAATCCCGGGGAGTACGATGAACGTAACCGCAACAGCGATTCAGCTCGCCAAGGCGACCCCAGACTATACGGTCTCGCGCCGGCGCATCGCGCCCGGGGCCTTCCAGCGAGCATTGAAATCGGCAGCGCAGTCTTCGAGCGGCAAAACCTCCCCGGTAGCGCATACCGTGCGGCCGGGTGAAACGTTGTGGTCGATCTGCAAGGCGCATCTGTGCGGTCAGGCCCGTCCCGCCGATGCCTCGGCGATTTCGGATGCGGTTCAACAGGTTGCGCGCCACAACGGCATCGCGGACGCCAATTTCATCGTCGCGGGCCAGAAGGTCGACGTATCTATCCTGGATACCCCCGCCAAGGGAGTCTCAGCAGCCACTGCGCCATCACGGGCGGCAAGAACGGGCGGGGAATCTGAATTCTCAGGCCTGGGAGGCCCTTCCCTCGTCTCGAATCCGCGGACCGAGGCCCTTTGGAGAGCAAAGAAGGCCGCGATGCAGGCTAAGGAAGCCCTTGCTGGCATTCTGAAAGAGGACACCGCGTCCGAGGCGGCCGAGGGAATCGAAAAATCGTTCAACGGACTGCTGGGAGGCCCTGCTTGGCTCTCCTCGGGGTTCGGCCTGCGCAAGGACCCGTTCACAGCCCGAGCCCAGAAGCACAGCGGCGTCGACCTTGCCGCCTCCAAGGGCACGGAAGTTTATGCCCTGCAAGAGGGGCGAGTCACCTACAGCGGCTGGCGGGGCGATTACGGGCGGCTCGTGGTTGTCCGGCATGAAGACGGCACCGAGACGCGCTACGGACACCTCTCGGAGCGGCTCGTGAAAGAAGGCGAGACGGTCGATTCGAACACCGTCATTGGAAAAGTGGGAACGTCAGGGCGGTCTACGGGTCCCCACCTTCACTTTGAAATACGGAAAAACGCCCGCCCCGTGAATCCGCTGCCCCATCTCCTCGACTAGTTTGGTCACTCGACGTAGCCCAGGTCTTCCAGGGCCTCAATATCCTCCGCGGAGAGTTCGGCTTTCTTCGGCGCTATACGCGGCGTCTTCGCGTCCCACTCCTCGATGAACTTGCGCAGACGCGCCACGTCGCCGGGGCGTGCGCCGGACAGGTTCTGCAGCTCCCCCGGGTCATCTTCGAGATGGAACAATTCATCGCGAGGGCCGTCGATGATGAGTTTCCAGGCGCCATCGATGACGGCCTGGCGCATCGAAGGCAGGTCGCCCATGATGGCTTTCGCCCCGGGCAGATTGGGCACGGCGCCCCCGTATGTCTCGAAGACCCGCACGCGTCCGTCGGGCACATTCCCGTTGAGGAGGTCCACGCCTTCCATGCCGGGGAACGGTTCCAGACCGGCGAGCCCCAGCAGGGTGGGGCCGATATCCAGTGCGCGCGCGGGGCGGTGCGTCACTCCCGGCTGGATTCCCGGGCCATGAATGAAGAGGGGTATGCGCACGCCGGGTTGATACACGCGGCGGCCATGTCCGAGATAGTTATGCTCGTGCAGGCTTTCACCGTGGTCCGCCACGAATACAATAAAGGCGTTCTCCTTGGGGAGGATGCTCAAAACCTCTTGGATGTGGTGGTCGGCATACGCAAGCTCGGAGTCATACCGGGCGCGGGTTTGCTCGATGTCGCCAAGCTTTCGGAGCGGGATGCCCCACGGGTCGAAGCCCTCGTGATACCGGTAGGGCGCGTGAGGGTCGGAGTAGTGGATCCAACAGAAGAGCGGCCGGCCGGGGTCGCGCGTCTTGATGGCCTCCACCGCCCTCCTGGAAACTTCGTCGGCATACCGCTCCGATTTCAGCACACCCCAGCGCCTCGTGCGGAAATCGGCATCGTAACGTTCGAACCCGCGGTCAAGCCCGCACAGATCGGCTTTCAACGTCCAGTTGCTCTGGATGCATATCGTCTGGTACCCCGCCGCGTAAAACCGCTCGGTTGCCAAAGGCGCCCACGCCGGCATGGGCAGGCCGTTTCGCGTCGTGGCAGTACTGCGCGGATAGCGCGACGCAAGCATCGAGCCGAACGATGGCGAGGTGAGCGGCACCTCGCACACGCAGTTGTCGAAACGCAGGGATTTCGCGGCAAGGGCATCCAGGTTGGGCGACGTAGGGCGTTCGTATCCGTACATGCCGAGATGATCGGCGCGCAAGGTGTCCACCGTGACAAAGAACACGTCTGGCGACGCCATGACGGCGGCAAGCATCATCACCCAGGCCATTGAAGATCATTTGCTCCCGGCGGATTGGTTTTCGGGCGTGCCTTGTTCGGCGTCTTCCGCAACGGGATGCTCGATACTGAACACGAGGGAGGTAGACATGGGCATTTCGCCGCCCTGAGGCCCCCGCACCGGGATCACGCTGCCCTGCGCATCGTAGCCAGAGAGTTCCAGCGTGAAACCGCCGGGCGGCGCCGTGAACGGCACGGTCACCAGCATCGACCATATCCCGTCGCCCGCTTCCGCATCCGGAGGATTGCCGTCGTCCTTGAGGTTAAACGTCGTGTGACGGTCTTCACGCACCACGCCGCTGACCTTGTCGACGATATGGAACCGGTCCCGCTCCACCTTGACCGTGAGCACGGCAGTATCACCGGGCCGGAGACGGGCGGGGGTAATCGTCGCCATGGTAAGCCGGGGCTGCCGGCCTTGGGCATTGCATCCAGTGCCCACAGCAACCATCAGAGCAATCACGGAGACGCAAACAAGACGCTTCATTACCTCTTCTCCAGCATTCCTTGTCGAATACGGCAGGGGGGCGCCGAACGTCTACACGGGGCCCCTCGCCCTTCAACAGCCTAACGGAGACGCGCGAACGGTGTCAAACCAGACGCGCAAATCCGTCCTGTTCGAAACGTCCCGCATGCGCCCCGTGTTGACAACCACTGACAAGACCCACGCGGCCGGTTATAATCCGGTGCCATGGAAAAAGACGAAGAGAATGTCCCGGAGCCGGGCCAGGCACACCAGACGCTGAAGGCCATAGTCCGTTACGAGGGAACGGCGTTCGCGGGGTGGCAGGTGCAACCCGGCGAACGCACGGTGCAGGGCAGCATCGAGGCCGCTCTCTCGAAGATTGCCAACCGGCCCGTAAGCGTGCACGGAGCTTCGCGCACGGACGCCGGGGTGCACGCCTTGGGCCAGGTGTGCTCGTGGGAATGGCCGGAGGATGCCGACCTGGCCAGGCTGCGGCGTTCCCTGTGCAAGATGCTTGGACCCGACATACGCATCGAGACGCTCGAGCAAGCCTCACACGGTTTCCATGCCCGCAAGAGCGCCCATTCGAAACGCTATGCCTACGTGCTGCACATGGCGCGCTATCCCGACCCGCTCCTTCGCCGGTATGCGTGGACCGTTCCCTGGAACCTCGATTTCGGACTGCTGAGCGCGCTGGCAGGACGGGTTGCCGGAACGCACGACTTCGCGGGCTTCCAGGGAGGCGGGAGCTCCATACAGGACACCACCCGGACTCTCTTCTCCGTAAAACTGGAGCAGGGCCTCGTCGTCGGGCCCGAGACCTGCCCCGGCGCATGGCGCATCACGTTCCATGGCGACGGGTTCCTGTACAAAATGGCGCGAAATATCACAGGAACCCTGGTCGAAATCGCCCGGGGACATGCGCCGGCCTCCCGCCTTGAGCACGTACTCGGGCAGCCCGGGCCGTATCACGGTCATACCGCCCCGCCGCAAGGATTATTCTTGTTGGAAGTGCTCTACGAATGAGCCCGCGACCCTCAAAAGGCAAATGCGCCGCGGGGAAACCGTAGCGCATTTGCGAGAGCAAGACCTTGTATGCAGCTTTTCCGGGCGGTGGGATGATTTCGCCCCGACCATTCCAAACTCACGAAAAGCTCTAAGGCCTTTATAGGGGCGACGTCCGTGTCTTGGAAGGCCTTGACCTCCGTGTCTTGGCCGGTACGCTCCATTTATCGGCGCGTTTCCCGCAAGACTTTAGCGCCTCTGAACCCTCTCACCACACGACACTCGAGTCATGCAGCAACGAGCGCCTGCGGCCGGTCTGCGACGGAACACGGGCGGGCCAAACCGGGCTTGCGGGGCATGTGTCATCATCAAGGAGAGGGGCCGGCCTCGGGCCAGTAAAGAAATGCGCCACAACTGGGACATTGCGGCGCACTCAAGGAGGGTAAGCATTCGTTGCGCGGGGTGCGGGACAACACCCCGGCACAGCAGGCAGCACAAATCTTGGGACTCTGCCCAGATGCTTACGGCTTCAACTATCGTCACTTGGACTATCGGCAGAAGAAGCGTGAATCTTTAGCTCCGGAGGCGATGGGGAAGACTTGTTTGCCGCGGTCTGATAAAATCAGGTGAACCCTTCGAGGCCAGCCGGAGTTCAACAGAAAAGAGTACTCAGGGATGAAGGTCTTGATCATCGGAGCAAAGGGTCAGCTCGGGTCCGAGTTGTGCCGTATGTTTCAAGAGGACTGCGAGGTCGTTGCCGCGGACCTGCCGGAACTCGACATTACGGACGCGAAGGGCGTCGAGGCCATCGTTTCTCACTGCGGGCCCGGCCTTGTCATCAATGCCGCCGCCTATACGGACGTTGAAGGGGCGCAGAACGATCGGCGGGGCGCATTTGACGTGAACGAAACAGGGGCCCGCCATGTGGCCGCCTCCGCGAAACAGGCCGGAGCGCCGGTCGTATATTTCAGCACGGACTACGTGTTTTTTGGCGCGCACGACAGAGAGGTCGAGCCTGAAGACCCCATCATGCCGCGTGGCGTCTACGCAGAATCGAAAGCAGCCGGCGAGGAAGCCACCCGCGCCGCCAATCCGAATCATTTCATCGTGCGGACCGCCTGGCTGTACGGGCCCGGAGGAAACAACTTCGTGGAGAAAATCCTGCGGGCCGCCGAGACGCAACCGGAGGTGACCGTCGTGCAGGATGAGGTAGGCTGTCCCACCCACACCTTCGATCTTGCCGAAGCGACGCGGGCCTTGTGCAGGACCACCGCATACGGGACCTATCACGGGGTCAACCGGGGATGTTGTTCGCGCTACGAATTCGCCCGCAAGATATTCAGCCTGGCAGGCGTGACGACACCCGTGATGCCCTGTACGATGGAGGAGTTCCCTTCCCAAGCGCCCCGGCCTGCCTTTTCCGCCCTCTCGACGCAACGGCTTACCAAGGCCTGCGGATACGTCATGCGTCCATGGCAGCAGGCCCTGGCACACTACATGGAGCGAAGGAAACAACGGATATGAAGCGAATCGTCGTGACCGGCGGCGCAGGATTCATCGGGTCGAATTTCGTACGATGCATGCTGGCTGCCTATCCCGATGTGCACATCGTCACCTTCGACAAGCTGACCTATGCGGGCAACCTCGACAATCTCAAAGGCATCGACGAACGCAGGCACACGTTCATCAAAGGCGACATCTGCGACAAGGAGGCTATCAGGGCGGCCATGAAAGGGTGCGGCGCCGTCGTAAACTTCGCGGCGGGCAGCCACGTGGATCGCAGCATCATGGGCGCGGACGACTTCATCGCTACAAACGTGGCCGGCGTGCACAACATCTGCGAGGCAGCCCGAGAACTCGATACGCCGCGGGTGCTCCTCGTCTCCACGGACGAAGTGTACGGCAGCATTGACGAAGGGTCGTTCACGGAACAATCGCCGCCCCGGCCGGGAAACCCCTATTCGGCGAGCAAGGCGGGCGGCGAACTGATCGCCCTGGCCCACTTCAACACGTTCGGCACCCCGATCATCATCACGCGGGGCTCGAATACCTACGGCCCGTATCAGTACCCGGAAAAGGTCCTCCCTCTCTTTGTGACCAACGCGCTGGATAACCAACCTCTGCCGCTGTACAGCGGCGGTGAAAACAACGTGCGAGACTGGCTTTACGTCGAAGACCACTGCCGGGGGATCGAGACGGCGCTCCACCGCGGCCGGCCCGGAGAGATCTACAATATCGCGGGCGGCAACGAGCGGCGAAACATCGTGCTCACGCACAAGGTCCTGGAACTGACCGGCAAGAGCCGGGAACTCATCCAGCTTGTGAAGGACAGGCCGGGCCACGACAGGCGGTATTCGATCGACGCGGCCAAACTTAGAGCCCTGGGATGGGCGCCACGGATGGATTGGGACGAGGGCATGGCCCTCACCGTCAAGTGGTACCGCGACAACGAGTGGTGGTGGCGAAAGATCAAGACCGGCGAGTTTCTGGAGTATTACCGCAAGCAGTACCAGGAACGGTAACCACCGGCAATCGGGGGCCGGGCCAGGCGGGCTCACAAGATGCCAGTTGCTGCCCAAACCGCCGGATAACACGACGATTGGGGAAACTCACACAGAGACACAACGGACACGGAGGAAATGGCGCCCGCGCCGAAGCGAAATCTGCTCAATGTCTCCGTTTATGATGCGGGGAATGCCGTCCCTCATTGAAGCCTCGCCGAAGTTGAGTACATAGCCGTGCCTGATACCCGTCAACCGCAGATAGGTCAACACCTGCCTGTGGTGCGCCTTCGTGACATTTTCCACGGATTTGAGTTCCACAAGAACAGGTATCTTCCACGATGAGGTCTGCACGAAACCCTTCGTCGAATTGGAGCCTGCGAAGCTCGATTGGGATGGGAACTTGCCGTGCCACGCGCCGACCCCGGCCTCCAGATCGCCTGCAAGCGCCGCTTCGTACACTGTTTCCAACGGCCCGGGACCCATCTCGCGATGAAGCGCCACCGCGCACGCCACAATGATGCTTCCTGTCTCATTCTGTTACGCAGGATTCAATCTTTGTGTTCTCCGTGTCTCCGTGTGAGTTCATTCCTGTCTTTATGGAGACAAGAAGATCCCTCCAGCGAGGGCTTTCTTATCCGGCCGATTGGGGTTGCTGCGCAGGATTCCTCCCCTCCCGGGGGAGAGGGCGGGGGGAGGGGGTTTCTTCTTGCCGTCGTTCGGATCTGCCGGACGGACGTCGTGCGGTACCGTCCCGATACCCGGATCGTGCAATTTAGCTTTTGCGTTGGTTCACGGGCGAAGGGTATAATCCGCTTCTTGCGTATGACATGCCTTTCGGCTTCAAACAGACTTTGTGACGAGGGACATAAACCGTGATTATCGTAATGGCCTCCCGGAAAAAGGAGGATATCGACCGCGTCGTCGAGAGAATTCAGGAGTTCGGTTATCAAGCGCATCTTATCGAAGGCGTCGAGCGCACCGTCATCGGGGCGGTCGGCGACGAGCGGGGCAAGGATCGCCTGCAATCCCTCGAGTCGCTTCCCGGCGTCGAGAGCGTCGTGCGGATTCTCAAGCCTTTTAAGCTTGCGGGGCGTGAACTCCGTAAGGAAGACAGTGTCTATCACGTGGGCAGCGCGCAGATTGGCGGGGGGCGGTTCTGCGTGATGGCGGGCCCGTGCTCGGTCGAGTCGCGCGAGCAGATCATAGAGACCGCCTGCCTGGTCAAGGAGTCGGGCGCCGCGGTGCTGCGAGGGGGCGCATACAAACCGCGCACGTCGCCGTACAGTTTCCAGGGTCTGGAAGAGGAGGGGCTGCACCTTCTGCAGGAGGCCAGTCGCGCAGCCGGCATGCCGTTCGTCACCGAGGTGATGAATCCTGAGCAGGTGCCGCTGGTCGAAGAACACGCCGACATCCTGCAGATCGGCGCGCGCAACATGCAGAATTTCGGCCTCCTGAAAGCGGTTGGGAGAACGCGCAAACCCATATTCCTGAAACGCGGCATGATGTCCACCATCAACGAACTCCTCATGTCCGCCGAATACATCATGTCCGAGGGAAACCACCAGGTCATTCTGTGCGAACGGGGCATCCGGACGTTCGAGACGGAAACCCGGAACACCCTTGACCTCAGCGCGGTGCCGCTGCTGAAAAAGTACAGCCACCTGCCGGTGGTCGTGGATCCCAGCCATGCCACCGGCCACTGGGAATTGGTGATTCCCATGGCGAGAGCTTCGGTAGCGGCCGGAGCGGACGGCATCATGGTGGAAGTCCACCCAAGACCGGCCGAGGCGTTCTCTGACGGCGCCCAGTCGTTGAAACCGGAGAAGTTCAAGAAGCTCATGGCCGAAATACAGCCCATTCTCAAGGCATTGGGAAAGACCTTGTAGCACGAATTGCAGAAGCGCGATGGCAAACGATGATATTCAAGAACTAGAGGCCTCCGGGGCGGGCGAAGCTGCCGAAGAAACGGAAGCGGCCGTAGACGAGACCTCCGCCGTGGAGGAGCAACCCTTCGAACGGCCCTGCGCGGAAGAGGAAGACGCTGCATGGGACGACGAGGGAGACGAGCTCGAACCCGTCGAGCAACTGGGCCGCGATGAGACCCGCGGCGTGCTGCATGCGCTTCTGTTTGTGTCCGACAAACCCGTCAGCGTAGACCGGCTCTCGGAAGCGTTGGGGAACGTCGACTACGACGTCGTGCGGAACCTGCTTGCGGAACTGCGCGAACAACTCGAGGAGCGGCATGCGCCGTATGTGTTGCGGGAGATCGCCGGAGGTTACCAACTGGCGACGCGCAGCGAGTTCGCGCCCTACATCCGCCGCATGTTTCAGATCAAGAAACGCAATCGATTGTCCAAGGCCGCACTGGAAACGCTGGCCATCATTGCCTACAAGCAGCCGTGTACCCGCGCCGACGTGGAAAGCATCCGCGGGGTAAGCGTTTCCTATGCCTTCGAGATCTTGCGCGAGAAGCGCCTCATTAAGGTGGCGGGCGTCGCGGAAACGGTGGGACGCCCGAAGATTTACCGCACCACCGACGAGTTTCTTGCCCACTTCGGCATCAAGAGCCTCAAAGAGCTGCCAACCATCAAGGAATTGCGCGAAACCGTGTAACCGGCGCGAGGGACATTCGGTGTTCGTATCACAAAGACGTTTGCTTGTGTCAGCATTCACCCGCACATGCCCCGGCGCCCGGCGTAGCGGGGTATGACCATGCGCTTGCAGAGGTATCTCGCGCTATGCGGCGTCGCATCGCGGCGCGCCTCCGAGAAGCTGATCCGGGAAGGACGGGTCACCGTCAATGGCGTGGTTCCCGCCATTGGCTGTGAGATCGAGCCCGACGCCGACGACGTACGTGTGAATGAGAAACCCATCCGGCGCGAGAGGCCTGCGTATATCCTTCTCAACAAGCCGGAGGGAACCGTCACCACGGCCCAAGACACCCACGGCCGGAAAACCGTGATGGACCATCTCGCGAGTGTGCGCACCCGCGTTTATCCGGTAGGCCGGCTCGATTTCGACGTTAGCGGCGTTCTGTTGCTGACAAATGATGGCGAGCTGGCCCAGCGGCTGACCCATCCGAGATACGGCGTGCCCAAGTCGTATGTGGTTACGGTAAAGGGGCACGTGACCCGGGAAACCCTCGACAAGCTCGCGTCCGGCGTCTCGCTTAGTGACAGCCGTACCGCGCCAGCCGACGTAGCGATCCTGTCGCGGCAAAAAGACAAGACACGTGTGCGGCTCACCCTCCGCGAAGGCCGCAAACACGAAGTGAAGCGCATGTGCGCGGCGGTGGGTCATGATGTGACCAAGCTCCGGCGCGTTCAGTTCGCAGGCATCGAGGTGGGACGCCTCAAACCGGGGGAATGGCGGTGGCTGCGCGCCGAAGAGGTGGCCCGTCTGCGCCGGCTGGTCAGGCTTCCTTAAACGCGTCCAAAACACTCACTTCGGCACGAAATAGCGCTCCTGGCCCACTTGAATGCCGATCCCGTGAAGACTGACGCCGATGAGCCGCGCATTCGTGCCGGGGATAAACTCATTCAACACAACGCGGCTGAAATTGATCATGGCAGACGGTTGAGGCCGGTATTTCGAAGGACGCCCCACGACATTCACGGTAATCTCCGGCAATTGAAGACGGCGCCGCTCGGAATCCGTCAATTCCGGCAAGGTCATGATATCCACTTCACCAGAAGGGGTATCCTGAGAGATCGTGGGCGTCTTCCGCGAGACAGGCGCCGCAACCGGCTCGGCTGCTTCCGCTGTGTCTGGATAGGCGGGAGCGGGCTCGGGCAGCGTATCCGTCGACGCGGCCATAGCATGCTTTGGCGGCGCGGCCGGGGCAGCCGGCGTATCGGGAACCACAACTTCCGGCTCCCATGGCGGCGCCGGTTCCGCGGGAGCCGGCCCAGGCGCGGGAGTGGGCGTGATGACAGCGGACGTCTCTGCCGCGACGGGTGGCGGCGGGACAATCTCCGCGACGGGCGCGGGTTCCACCAGTGTCGCGCCGGCAGCATTCTCAGCGGGAGATGTCGAGCTCGAAGCGGCTTCCGTCGCTGTCGGCCCATTCGACGGGGATGGTGCGGGGTCGCCAGTCGCAAGGGCCGGGGAAGCAGTGGCTTGGTGGGCGACAGTCTCTACGGATTCCGCCGCCCCTGACGAGAGCGCCGGCCGCACGATGGTTTGGGTTTCCGCGACGGGCTGAATCGGCGCCACCGCCGCCATGGGCTGCTCCTGATAGGCGGAACGCGCGCTCCCGTCGAACAAGCTGGCTTCATTCCTGAGATGAAGTGTGACCACCGCAGCCCCGCCTGAAACGGCCGCGACAACGGCTACGAAGGCCACGCTCAGCGCCAACGCATTGAGGGGAGTCCACGGCGACCGCAGCTTGCGTGCGCCATTCGCGGCGGTTCGCCCGGTCAACTCGTCCTCGATATCCAGGTCGTCGAACCCGCGCGCCAGCGCATCTTCCGCGGCATTGCGCTCCTCTTCCGCCTTGTTGAGCGCATCAAGAATCGAACTCATCCGTCTTCCCCACGCGCGGGCCCGGCCTCGTCGCTGCTATGAGGCACGAGCGGCGCCCCCGTATAAAGCGGAGCTGTCACCTCCTCACGCGTCTTTTGCGTTTCCTTCCCATATACCTCCTCCGCCAACAGCGCTTCAACGTCGCGCGAGGGCGGAGATGGCGGCAAATCTCCCTGCTGGGGCAAGTCTACCACAGTCACCAGAGGCACCGTCGTCTCCGGCGCCTTTTCCTGCGCATCCTCCGGCGCCACCGAGTCCACGGTTCCTGCGGCAGCCTCTTCGATTTGTTCCGGCGCCGGCGCGGGCGCGGCGTCGGAGGGCGTTTCTGATACGGCGGCCTCTGCGTTTGTGTTACCCGAATCCGCGGGCGCGGGCAACTCCTGCCCTGATGCTGTCTCGCTTTCTTTCACCTGCATGGTCTCAACAGAAGGTGACGGCGTTTCCGGAGGCGGGGAGGGCGCATCGTCCGAACCAGGCGCCGCATCGTCCGAACCAGGCGCACTCGCGGTTTGAACCGGACTGACCGCGCCCCTCTTGTCCAGCGCCGGCGTTGGAAAATCCGCAAGCCAACTGCACAGAACCATCCGCACCTGGCGGCCGGCTTTCCCGTCCTGCTTCAATGCTGTTTCGGACTGCAACCTCGACACGGCTCTCGTCGTCGCAGCGTCGTAAATGCCGGTCAATTCGCCCTCGTAACGGCCGAGCTGGCGCAGGCGGTGCTGAAGTGCGCGCACCTGGTCGCCTTGCATGTCCGGTTTCAATACTTCGGCGTCCGGCGCCGGGTCGCGCCAGAGTACGGCGGCTTGCGCAAGATAGGTCTTGGCAAACTCTTCGCGCGGCACAAGCGCGGTCTTCCCGCTTCCGGTCGAGCAGCGAATGTTGCCTTCTTCGAGCGAGAGCAGCGCAAGCCAAAACACCTTGTCTCCCGTACCCACGCGCACGAAGGCGGGAAGATTCAACGCCTCCAACTCGGTCAGACTGGGCGTCAACGGCTCCACCGTGAAACCGTAGGCCGAGGCAAACTCGCCAATATACCGCACACCGT
The DNA here is from genome assembly GCA_035416745.1 of Candidatus Hydrogenedentota bacterium. NCBI lineage: Bacteria > Pseudomonadati > Candidatus Hydrogenedentota > Candidatus Hydrogenedentota bacterium. Next base: position 33,283 of record DAOLNV010000025.1, read on the forward strand.
CTCCCGCAGGCGCATCGGCAAGAAGCGCCATGCCCCAAGCCTGTAACAGGCTCGATGCAGCCGTTTTCAGGGCTTCCGCCGGGTCCAAACCATGAAGCTGTTCCACAAAACTCTGTGAGGGACCCTCGGCTTGAGGTGAGGACAGCTCTTCCGCGGACGCTGCGGCTGGAGGCGCGGCATCGGCAGCGTCCTTCGCTTCGATCGCCGGGGCCTCCGGCGGCGGCGCATCGGCCACGACCTCAGCGGCAGGGAGAGCGTTATCCGCCAAAGACCCGGACTCGTCCGGGGCCGCGGCGGACGCCTCGTCGCGGGGCACCACGGCGGCAACCAGCGCAATGGCGTCAAGAACGCCCGGTTTCCGGGGAGGCGGCGTTTCCTCGACGGGTTTCGAGGCATCTGGAACAACCGCCGCGCCGGAAGTCTGCCCATCAATTCCTTTCTCGGGAACGGGTGCGGGAGCAGGCTCGGACGGGACAGGACTGACCGTCTCCGACGTTTCAGTTTCCGCCACGGTGTCTTGGGGTTCGGGTGCGGGCTCGGATGCGGGCTCCGTTACGGGCTCGGGCTCCGTTGCGGGCGCGGGTTCTCCCGCGGGCGCGGATTCCGTTGCGGGCGCGGATTCTTGGGGTGGTTCAGGCGCTTCCGCCTTTAAGGCCACAACCTCCGGCTCGGGAGCTGACTTGGCTTCCGCGACCGGCATGACCCCTTCTGACCCTTCAAACCCTTCTGACCCTTCAAACTCTTCAAACCCTTCCGATCCGTCCCCTGGCTCGGACGACTCCCCGGGGGTTGCCAGCGCGGGCTCGGTCCTTTCGACGGCCGTTTGCGCTGGAGCCGGCCCCGCAGCGGGCGGAGCTGGCGGACTATTCAACAGGGCCACCAGCGAATCCAGCCGCCCGGCCAATGGCGAAATGATGAAGAGCCCCACCAGCACGATGAGCGCCGCCGCGCCCGCCAGGCGCGGGGTCGGCACGTACCGGCTGAGAAAACTTGTGCTCTTCCTGGCCCGGACCCGCTGGCCCCGGATTTCACGGGCAGCTTGTTTCACCAAGCCCCGGGTGATGTCGCGCGTCTCCTTGGCGTATCCGATAAGCAGCGCGCGATCGCATATCGCATTGATGACCCGCGGCGTGCCCTTCGAGTGCCGGTACACGCTCTTGATGGCGCTGCGCGTGAAGCGCACCTTCCGCATGCCCCCCGCGATACGAAGCCGGTAGGCGATGTATTGAAGGGTCTCCTTCTCGCCCAGGGGCTTGAGATGGTAGCGCGCCGTGATTCGTTGGTTGAGCTGCCGCAATTCGGGCAACTCGAGATGCTCTGCCAACTCCGGCTGGCCGATAAGCACGATTTGGAGCAGCTTCTGGCGCTCGGTCTCGAGATTCGACAACAACCGGATTTGCTCGAGCACCGGGGGCGTCAGGTTCTGGGCCTCATCGATTACCAGCACGCAATTCTTGTTCTTGGAATGACGGTCTAGAAGGTAGGTGTTGAGTTCGTCGATCAGGCCCTTAACCGAAATCGCCCGAGACCGGATCCCGAAATCCTCGTTGATCTTACGCAACAACTCCTCGGGCGACAGGCACGGATTGAAAATGAACGCCAACTCCACGTCCTGATCGAGTTGGCCCAGCAACGACCGGCAAATAGTCGTCTTGCCTGTCCCGATCTCGCCCGTAACCATGATGAACCCGACGCGGTTCCGAATCCCGAAAATCAAATGCGCGAATGCCTCTTTGTGCATCTCGCTGAGATACAAAAACCGGGGGTCCGGGGTCAGGTTGAACGGTTTTTCACGCAGCCCGTAAAAGGTCTCGTACATGCCGCCCCCAAGGACCTGCATCTCCAGGTATTTCTTGACAACTGAGCATATCACGGGAAGCGGTGGCAGTCAACGCAACCCGGCATGTCAAACGCCACCCGTCGCACGCCCGCATCGAATTTTGACACTCGGAATCGGCGTTTCTATAATGCCGGTTTCCATTTGTTCAAAATCTGGCACTCCGGTTGGGATATAGAGAACCATGGACGCTTATGATCGCATCACGGTAGGCCTTTCTTTCGACGACGTGCTGATTCGCCCCGCGAAATCAGAAGTGCTTCCTCGAGACGTCGACACCACCACGCGCCTGACCCACAACATTTCCCTGAATATTCCGCTCCTTAGCGCCGCCATGGACACCGTGACCGAGGCGCGTCTGGGAATCGCCATCGCCCAGGAGGGCGGCTTGGGCATTATCCATAAGAATCTCAGTATCGACGAACAAGCCTCGGAGGTCGACCGCGTCAAACGGTCCCAGGCGGGCATCATCACCTCGCCGATCACGCTGCGCCCCCACGACACCGTGCAGGAGGCCGAAAACCTCATGGCGCGGTTTCACGTGTCCGGCGTGCCCATTGTGGATGAGAACGGCAAGCTCGTCGGCCTCCTGACTAATCGCGACCGCCGCTTCCTGGAGAATCTCGACGTGCCGATCGAGTCCGTGATGACCAAAGACCATCTGGTAACGGTACCCCCCGGCACGACACTGGAAGCCGCTAAGGAACTGCTCCACAAGCATCGCATCGAAAAGCTGCCCATTGTCGAAAAGGACGGCACCCTCGTCGGATTGATCACCATCAAGGACATTATCAAGGCCCGCGATTACCCCGCCAGCTGCAAAGACGCGATGGGCCGATTGCGCGCCGGCGCCGCCCTCGGTGTCGGACCTGGCGAGCTGGACCGCGCACGGGCGCTCGTCGACGCGAACGTGGACGTGCTGGTCGTGGACACCGCGCACGGGCACACGAAACTGGTCATTGAAACGGTGCGCCGCGTCAAGGAGACGTTCCCCCAGATTGATTTGATCGCGGGGAACGTCGTGACCCGCGAGGGTGCGACAGACCTGATCGACGCCGGCGCGAACGCCATAAAGGTGGGCGTTGGCCCCGGCTCGATCTGCACCACGCGGGTCATCGCGGGCGCCGGCATGCCTCAGTTGTCCGCAATCATGGAAGTGGTCGCCGTGGCGCGCGAACGCAATATCCCGGTTATCGCGGACGGGGGCATCAAGTATTCCGGCGATATCGTGAAAGCCATCGCCGGCGGCGCCGACAGCGTCATGATCGGCAGCCTCTTCGCCGGGACCGCCGAAAGTCCCGGTGAGACCGTCCTCTACGAGGGCCGCACATACAAAGTTCACCGCGGGATGGGCTCGGTCAAGGCCATGCAGCGCGGCAGCAAAACACGCTATATGCAATTTGACGAGGACCCCGGCAAGTTGGTGCCCGAGGGTATCGAAGGGCGCGTGCCGTTCCGGGGGCCCCTGGCAGATTACGTGCACCAGCTGGTGGGCGGGTTGCGCTCGGGCATGGGGTATTGCGGGTGCCGCACCATCGCGGAACTCCAAACCAAAACGCAATTCGTCCGCGTGACGGCGTCCGGCATTCGCGAGAGCCATCCCCATGACATCACCATCACCGAAGACGCCCCCAATTACCAGGTCCCCAGGTGAGCCGCATGCAGGCCGAGCGCAACCCCGTCGTGGTGCTGGATTTCGGGGCGCAATACAGCAAGCTGATCGCGCGACGCGTGCGCGAAAGCCGTGTGTTCAGCCTTATTCTCCCCTACAACACCTCCATCGAAGTGCTGCGCGGTCTCGAGCCCGGCGCGATCATTTTCAGCGGCGGCCCGGCCAGCGTGCATGCCGAGGGCGCTCCGTTGCCCGACCCCGAGGTGTTCGATCTAGGCGTGCCCATCCTGGGCATCTGTTACGGCGTCCAGTTATTTGCCCACATGCTCGGCGGCAAGGTGACTCGTTCTGATAAGCGCGAGTACGGCATTGCTCATCTCGCTCAAACGGGCGGCGGCGCGCTGTTCAAAGCGGTACAGCCGAGAACACAGGTCTGGATGAGCCACGGCGACGCCGTCACCGCGCTTCCCCCGGGGTTCGAGGTGCTGGGCACGACCGAGAACTGCCCCTACGCGGCCATTGCCGACCCGGCGCGCAGACTGTACGGCGTCCAGTTCCATCCGGAGGTCGTTCATACCCCCGAGGGGGCGGCGATCCTGGCCAATTTCCTCCACGGGATTTGCGGGCTCTCGGGCAAATGGACCATGGGCTCGTTCATTGAGGAAGAGATCGCCCGTATCCGCGCGCAGGTGGGCGGACGGCATGTGCTGTGCGGATTGAGCGGCGGAGTGGATTCCAGCGTAGCGGCCATGCTTATCCATCGCGCCATCGGCAACCAGCTCACCTGCGTCTTCGTGAATAACGGACTGTTGCGGAAAGGCGAAGCCGGCCTGGTTCAGAGGGTGTTCCGCGACAACTTTCACGTCGACCTGCGCTACGTCGATGCCGAGACCCGGTTCCTCGCCGCGCTGGCGGGCGTGAGCGACCCCGAGCAAAAACGCAAGATTATCGGCAACCTCTTTATCGATGTGTTCGAGGAGGAAGCCCGCAAGATCGGGGACGCCGAGATCCTGGCCCAGGGCACGCTGTACCCCGACGTGATCGAAAGCGTTTCCGCGACCGGCGGCCCCTCCGTAACCATCAAGAGCCATCACAACGTCGGCGGTTTGCCCGGGAAAATGAAGATGGAACTCCTCGAACCATTGCGCGAGCTTTTCAAAGACGAAGTTCGCGCCCTCGGCCGCGAGTTGGGCCTGCCGGAGGAGATTGTCGGCCGCCACCCCTTCCCCGGGCCAGGACTCGGGGTTCGGTGCGTCGGCCCCGTGACCAGGCAGCGCCTGGATACCCTGCGCGACGCCGACGCCATCTTCATCGAGGAAATCAAGCAGGCCGGCCTCTACGACGAAATCTGGCAGGCGCTGGTGTGCCTGCTTCCCGTTCGAAGCGTAGGCGTGCAGGGAGATGAGCGCACGTATGAGGAAGTGTGCTCGCTGCGCGCGGTGACGTCCGAAGACGCCATGACCGCCGACTGGTTCCGGTTCCCGCCGGAGGTCTTGCAGCGCATCGCCAACCGGATCTGTAACGAGGTGCGGCACGTCAACCGGGTGCTGTACGATATCACCTCGAAACCGCCTGGCACCATCGAGTGGGAGTAGCCGCGCCCCGGCGCGGGGTCAGTCCCAATCCATGGTCTCGAGATGGCGGCGCAAATGGCCCGCAGTGCGAAATTTCTTCACAATCAGCGACCGCTTGAGCCCGCAGCAGATCGCCTTGATCTCAGGCCGGTGCGAGGCGTACCGCTTCGCGCCCCCGATGGCGTCGTAGAAGAGACGGATAGCCGAGCATACGTCGTCTTCGATGTGCTCGCGGGTGCGCCGTCCCCAGTGATACATGTCCACCAGTTTCACGTCGAATCCAAGGCCCTTGCGCCGGACCATCACGTTTTCGAGATGCAGGTCGCCGTGATATTCGCCCCGGCGGTGAATCTGCTCGAGGCCCGCCGCGATAGGGTGCAGAAGATGCAGTCCCTCGAAGGATTGAAGGCACTTGCCCGGTTGCCGGGCGATAAGCGCCGGAAGCAACTCTCCCTGGACGTACTCGCTGACCAGAAACGTGATCTTCGTTCCGCGGTACACAAAGGTGTCTTGCGTGTGATATTGGATCAGGATTGGGCAGTCGCGAAGCTTGTCGAGCTTGGTCGCGTAGAACCGCACGGCCCGGTTCGCGGGATTGCGCTGGGGGAAAAAGAGTTTCGCGGCCCGCTCGATGCCGGTCGCGATTTCCGTGACATGATAGACCTCGCCCTCCCAGCCATACCCCAGCATGGGCCCAAGAATATACTTGGCCCCCAGACGGCGTCCGGGCTCAAGATTGAACCGTTCTATCGAGAGCGCACCCGAAGACATACCGCTGGTGATTCTCTCTTTCCGGCGCCCAACCCACTCGCAGCCACAAGAATTCTACGCAAAGGGCAGGGCTCTTGAAAAGACCCCTTGCATTGGCACGCAGGAGCTTCGTCAAGCCCCCGGAAGAATGACGGAAACCGCGCTTCCCGTACCAGGAATACGCTTGACCTCGGCCCGGCCGCGGTGAATGGCTATGTTGTGGCGCCGTATCGGTTCGGGCATCTACGACTCCCGGGCGGCATCCGCGAGGTAATCCTCGGGGCGGTGCCGGACAATAGCCCCCTCGACCAGATAAATGACGTCTTCCGAGATATTCGTCGCCAAGTCGGCGATTCGTTCGAGATGCCGCGAAACGCTCAGCAGGTGGCTGAGCGAGTCGATATCGCCGGGGTGCTCATGCATGCTCTGCTTCACCAGCCCGTACATTTCCCGGTTCAGGGCGTCTACTGCGTCGTCATCGGCGCATACCTTGCGCGCCAGGCCGGGCGACAGATTCACGAGCGAATCAAGGCTCCACTTGAGCATGTCTTGCACCTTGTCCGCCATCGACGCAAAATCGAGATGCACCTTCACCGGCGGCTGTTCGGAAAGGTACAGGCCGCGCTCCGCGATGTTCACGGCCTCATCCCCGATCCGCTCGAGATCGTTGTTGATTTTGAGAACGGCGATGATGAAGCGCAAATTGATCGCAACCGGCTGGTAGAGAGCCAGAGTCTTGAGACACTCTTCCTCGATATCCACCTCGAGTTGATCAATGGCGTCGTCGTTGGCAATGGTCTGCTTCGCCACTTCGCCGTCGCGTGCGATCACCGATTGCACCGCGAGCCGGACGTTCTCTTCAACGCGCCCGCCCAGCACAAGAATGTTCTTCTTGAGGCTCTTGATCGCCTTCTCCAGATGTATTGACATGGCATTCTCCTCGATTATCCGAACCGGCGTGTTACGTAATCGTCCAGAAGGGGGATATAACCGATGTGCTCCATGTGTTCGTCCGTCTGCATCCCTCGATCCTGCGTCATCAGTACCTGTCCTTTCAGCTTCCTGGCGATGCGCTCGCCTGGAATGGCAGCCGTCACGCTCAGGACCAGCACAAGCGCCAAATGCACAAGAACCATACCAGATTGTACCTGGCGAATCTCATTGACCGCCTGATGCCTCGCGACCCGGCTGTGACCGGGGCACGGCTGTGACCGGGGCACGGCAGCGCCGGCATCGGGTAGTCAAATGCTGAACAGGTTCGAGCGCTTGCCCCGGGTCCGCAACCGTCGTGAAGAATGACCTGCGCGGTCTCGCCCGCCACGAATCAACCCCATAATGACGGGCTCCAATAGCGCGCCCCAAGGCCCTATAACCCACCAAAGGCCAATGACTTGCGCAGGACGTCGATTGCCGGTGCGGGACACGCGATGCCCGGCTGCATCACGTCCCTCTTGTTCTTGATGCCGCCCGCTCAGTAGCATGAGCTCAAATTCAACGGCGCATCCAGGAGAAACGCTATGAAGGTCCACGCCGTCCTGTGTCTTTTTGCAGCATGCTGCGGCACTGCCTTTGCCCAGACCACCGAGTGGCAAGTTGACCTCGGCGCCCCGGCCGAGGCGCCCACCCTCCTCCCCAGCGCGTCCAATCCCACGGGGCTGGTCATTGCGGCCGGCGACGAACTTCTCCGTCTCGACGGCCGCGGGAACGTGGTATGGCGCCTGAAGCAACACGCCGCACTCGGAACTCCCGCAACCGTGGCCTCCCTCGACGGCGACGGCGCTCCCGAGATTCTCGCCGCGACCATCGACGGCGAGGTCCTCTGCCTCGAGGAATCCGGCGAGCTGCGCTGGCGGTTCCCCACCGGGTCGCCCCTGGGAGGATTCGAGTGCCTCGTCGCGGCCGATGTCATCGACGAGCCGGGCGTCGAGGTGGTCTTCGGGTTCAACGACGGATGGCTCAACTGCCTGAACGCCAAGGGTGAACTGATGTGGCGGTTCTTTGGCGACGCGTTCCGTGTCGGAGGCATTGCCGCCGGCGACGTGGACGCCGACGGCGCCGCCGAGCTCGTCTACGGCACCGACAACGGCCACCTCTACTGCCTGTCCGGTTGGGGAGAGGTCGAGTGGCGATATGCCGAGCGCGCGCCGTATGGCCGGTCCGGACCCAACATCGCCGATCTCGACGGCAACGGGCGCGCCGAAGTCCTCATCACCCGCAGCAACGTGGGCAATGCCACCTGCCTCATCGCGGTGGACGGACCCACGGGCAACCTGCTTTGGCGCACCAGCGATCTCATGCAGGGATATATCTCAAATGCCATCGTCAATTTCAGCAACAACAACCGCTACCAGGTCATTCACGCCGACAAGGGCAACCATGTCTACTGCGAAAACCCTGACGGCTCCCGCCGGTGGATGGTCGAACTCGACGGGCGCGGCATCTTCTGGGCCCCCGCCGCCGCTGACATCGACGGCGACTCCTACATCGAGGTCGTCACCGGCATTCGCGGCCAAGCCCGCGAATCCGGCGCCTGCCTGTTCGTTCTGGGCCAGGACGGCACCGTCGACGGCGCGCTGAACCTGGGCAGCGATGCAAACGCCGGGCCCGCCATCGGCGACATCGACGGAGACGGAGATCTCGAGGTGGTCGTGGCCGCCGGAGGCCCCGCGCGCATTCAGGCTATCAGTTGGAATCAGGGCGGGCGCGTAGCCTGGCCCTCGTTGCGGGGCGATTCGGCGATGACCGGAACCGCCGCCAACGTGCCTGCGGGCGCCCCCGTAACCAAGCCCGAACCCATACGCACGCCCCGTGCGCCCACTTCACTCCTGTGGGGAGAGAATGAGTTCCGCCATCCTCTCCCGGAACCAGCGCAAGACGGCTGGTTCGTCGAGGTTTCCATACAACCCGAGAGCGGCCCGCGCCAGACCCGCATCCGCGACCTGCGGGAAGGCGCTCGGGAAGCGCTCCTGACCGTCGAGACGCAGCACGGCGGGCCTCACGGCGTCAAGGCCCTTCTCCACCAAAAACCGGGCGAGAATCCCGCCGTCCTGCTGGCCGCGTCCATGGATACGCTACCCCCGGACATGTGCGGCATGGGCGAAGTCACGGCCGCGTGCGCTGAAGCGGAAGCGGCAGCGCAACGCGTTGGCGCCGATGTCTCGGGCCTGCGGACCCTCTATGACACGCTCGATGCCAGGACGCGCGCCGTGGCGGCCGCGGCTGAACAGGGTAAACCCCCTCACGAAATCGCCGGCATGGCCGCCGAACTCCGCAAGCAGGCGCGGTTCCTGCAGCGCTCGGCCAAGGTCTTGACGGACCTGCGGAACGAGGGTGATACGGGCGTGTTCGTGTTCTGGCGCGACCCCAACCCCTGGGATCCCTTCGACCCCTTCGAAGTTGAAACGGACCTCGCCATGCGGGAACCCATCACCATCCACGCCTTCGCCAACGAGTTCGAAGACGCCGCGCTGACATTGCTCAACACGACCGCCGGGGCCTTGACCGTCCGATGCACCTTTCAGAAGCCCAGCCTGGGACAACAGCGCCCGCAACCGGCCCCGGACCTCGCCGCGCACGTCACCCTGCGACGCCCCGTGCCCATTGCGACAACCATGAACGAGCAGGTCTACGACGCGCTACCGCAGCTCGACCGCTCGCAGACGCTGACCCTCCAACCGGGGTCGGCCACACAGCTCTGGCTGGTCGTGGATACCCACGGTCTCGAGCCCGGCGCGCACGAACTCACCCTATACCTCGGAAGCCTCACCAGACCGGCCTCCATTCGCGAAATCCCCCTGCGTATTGAGGTCTGGCCCGTTGCGTTGCCCGGCGATGTCTTCGTCAAAATGAACTGGAGCGGCATGGATGCCGGCAGCGTGTCCGAGCAGGTCGTGCAGGACATGCTCGACCACGGCGTCTCGTGCATCTATGGTCCGTCGCTCCCGGCCGTCCCGGTGGACGCATCGGGCAATCTGTCGGGCGACATTGACTGGTCGCATGTCGATGCCACGCTGGCACGCGTGCCCAAGCATTTCTTCATGCTCTGGGGCGGGCCTCCCGCGCGCCGCTGGCCCGAGGGCATCAACCCGTCCGAGGACTCCGACGCCTATTTCGCCGGGTTTAAGACCGCCATCGATGTGCTCGCGAACCACCTGCTCGAAAAGGGGCATCCCCGCGAACGATGGGCGTTCTACCCCATCGACGAGCCATGGAACACGGGATTTGGCGAAATCCCCAGGCTCAAGGCCTTCTGCGAAATGGTCAAACGCGCCGACCCCCAAGCCCAGGTCTACACCGACCCCGCCGGGCTGGTGAGAGCCGAGTATCTCGCCGAGTTCAAAAACCTCATCGACATCTGGCAACCCGAGTTCAACATCCTCAAACGCGACCCCGCGCTCGTGACCTGGTTCCAGGAAAATGCCAAACACTTCTGGACATACAATGCCATGGGTCCCGGCCGCGACCTCCTGCCGCTCGGCCATTACAGAGCGCTGGGATGGTCCGCATGGGACTTGGGCGTCGAGGGGCTCGGATATTGGGTCTACCGCACGATGGACATCTGGTGGCCCGTTGAAGGAGGCGATTACGACGCCGTCTACCAGAACGGCGAAGAGGTCGTGCCCTCCCGCCGCTGGGAAGCCGACCGCGACGGAGTCGAAGACTACCGCGCCCTCCATGTGCTCTCGAGCGAGATCTCCGCTGCCAGACAAGCCGGCCGCGGCGCCGCGGCCGATGACGCCCAGCGATTGCTCGACGAAGCCGTCGACGCCGTTGTCGGATGGCATATGAAGAACATCGACGAGATCACCATCTGGACGCGCGAGTACGACATCGAACTCGAACTGTTTCAAACGTACCGCGCCAAGATCGCCGCTATGATCCAGCGCCTTCGCGAAACAAAATGATGTCGAGAAGAGCACAAAATGCCGGAATTGGGGAGACAACTGCATGAAAATCGGAATTATCACTGCATCGCTGCCTATGGACACCAAGACGGGACTGCGGAAAGCCAGGGAGCTGGGCGCCCACGGAGTGCAGCTCTGGATAGTCGACAACGACCTCGATCCCCGCAATCTCACGCAGAGCGGGCGCGAGGAACTCGTCGATTACATGGCCTCGCTCAACCTCGAACGGTCGGCCCTGTGTGGCGATATCGGCGGATTCACCGACCTCTCGAAGGTCGATGAACGCATTGCCCGCACCAAACAGATGTTCGACCTCTGCGTCGACCTCAAGACACCCATCCTGACCACCCACATCGGCGTCGTCCCCGCCGACCCGCTCAGCCGCGAATATGACGCTCTGCTCGGGGCCGTACGCGAAATCGCTGAATACGCCGCGAACCGCGATTGCTGTTTCGCCACCGAGACGGGGCCCGAACCCGCCGAGACCCTGGCGGCCTTTCTCGAGCGCGTCAACAGCGGCGGCGCCAAGGCCAATTACGATCCCGCAAACCTGGTCATGAGCGGATTCAACCATCTCGAGGGGCTGTACGCCTTGGGCACGTACGTCGTCCACACCCACGCCAAAGACGGTATCGCGCATTCCATTGCCGAAAAAAAGGAGGTCATGGAGGTCCCCCTCGGAAAAGGCGATGTGGACTTTCCCCGCTACCTGCACATTTTGCGCGAAGAATTGGGGTACACCGGCTACCTGACCATTGAACGCGAATGCGGCGACGACCCCATCGCCGACATCGCCGAGGCCATCGCATTCCTGAAACGCCAGCCCGGCGTCGAGCGTTAGGGCCGGCACGCGGTCCTCCAGGCGAGACGAAAGGCCTGAACAAGGGCTCTCTTACACCTGAATTGCACCGTGTACCACGCCCTGTCACAATGCCCAAGACCGCAAAAAGTGACAGATTCGAGGTGGCGGCAATCATGAAATGGCTCTCAATACTGTGTGCGAGTATTCTTGCAATGCCCAGCGCATCGGGGGACGACACGGGAATGAACGTGCACTGCTCGGCTACCCGCGGCACTGTGCTTCTCGACGGCGCGGAATGGGCAACCTTCACTCTCCCCGAGCTCGGCGGCGGCCTCCTTCCCGCCGTCGAACAGACCGGCGACGGCGGCTGGCAACGCATCCGCCTCTCCTGGGACCTGCCGAAAAGCATCGCCCAGGACGAAGCCGCCGTGCGCTTCGCACTGGCCTTTGAGCCCGATTTCTGGTGGGCGCCCCACCTTTCTCCCAACGACGGCGACTGCATTGCCCAACATGTGTTTCGTTCGCCCGCGCTCATCGCTGTGCGCGAGCATGACGTGTTCGTTGTCGTGCCCGATCTCGATTTGTGCGGCCAGAACCCCAGCGCGCCCTGGTTTCTCGACTTCGATGCTCCCGCCAACACCCTGTGGCTTGGCATGGGCAAGACGAAGATTACCGAGCACGTCCATTACGTCAAAGCGCCCGGCATGAACCTCGGCCCCGGCAAAGTCCAACTCGGTTTCTACGTCACTGCCTACCGTGACGAGAACGAGCCAGTCAACCCCTGGGGACGCGTCGCGCCCATGCTGTGGGACCGCTGGGCCAAGCCTCTATACCGCCGGGGCGAACCTGCCCGCACCCCCCTCGACGCTTATGTTAAACACACCTACCGCTGGGCCCTCGGTGCCTGGCGCGGCGCTGTCTGGCAGGAATTCGAACTCGACGGCGCGCGGGTCGGCGCGCCCGCCTTCATCGTCAACGTCACGCAATCGCCCAACTACCCCGGAGAACCTTCCCTGCGCGAATTCCTCTCGATCTGGAACCAGGCGTGGTTTTCGTCGCTGCGCAGCGCCTCGGGGCTCATGCGCTACGCCCAGCGCACCGATGACGCCGACCTGCGCGACGCCGCTCGAATGACCAAGGAGTTTGCCCTCAAAGCCCCCATCCGAAACGGCTTCTTCCCCGCGGTTTACCGCACCGAAATGGAGGAGAGCGAGGTGGGCGGAGAAAAGGTCGCGCGCTCCCGCGGATGGAATACCGGCTACTGGACGAATTCGAACCGTGTCCCCTGGGAACGCGGCGTCAAAGACACCTGGTACCACGTCCTCGACGCGAGCTGGACCTGCCTCCTCATGCTCCGCTGGCACGAGGACATCGAATCCGACGTGCGTCTCGCCGGCTACGCCCGGCAGTACGCCGCAAGACTGCTTACACTCCAGGACGAACGCGGTTTCTTCCCCGCATGGCTCGAGCCCGAAACACTCGAACCCGCCGAAGTGCTCAGAGATTCTCCCGAGACCTCGATGAGCGCCACGTTCCTCCTCAAACTCGCCGAGGTCACCGGCGACAACGCCTACCGCGCCCCGGCGCTCAAAGCCCTCGACGCCGTCCTTGAACACGTTGCCCCCGCAGGCCGCTGGGAAGATTACGAGACCTACTGGTCCTGTTGCGGATGGGGCAAAAAGGAATTCCTGGGGAAACGCATCCCCCGCAACGCCATGTACAAGCAGAACACCCTTTCGATGTTCTGGACCGCCGAGGCGTGCCTCGAAGCCTACCGCGCGACAAAGAACCCGCGTTACCTCGCCTGGGGCCGCCGAACGCTCGACGAGCTCTCCATGTTCCAGCAGATCTGGCAGCCGCCGTACATCTACGTGCCCGCGCTCGGCGGGTTCGGCGTCATGAATTTCGACGGCGAGTGGAACGACTCCCGCCAGACCCTGTTCGCCGAATTGTTCATGGAATACTACAAAGAATCCGGCGAACCATACCTCTTCGAACGCGGGGTCGCCGCGCTCAAAGCGGGATTCGTCATGATGTACTGCCCCGAGAATCCCACGGTGAAAACCCTGTGGGAGAAAGTCTGGCCGTTCTTCGGTCCCGAGGATTACGGCTTCACCATGGAAAACTACGGTCACGGCGGCGCAACCAGCCCCGGCGGCGAAGGCATGGGCAACTTTACCATCTACGACTGGGGCAACGGCGCCGCGTCCGAGGCCCGTAACCGCATCCGCGACCATTTCGGCGACGTCTACATCGACCGGCCCCGCCTCCTGGGGTTCGGCATCGACAGCATCGACGTCAAACCGTACGAAGGCGGCTGGCTCCTGGTCGACCTGGCGGGCGTCCCCCGCGATGTCCGCATCGTTTATGAAGACGGAACCGCCCAAACCATCCGTCTCGACGGAAAACACGAGCTGTAACCGGAGCAGAACACTTCGAACCCCTAAGGCTTATACGTCTCATGAAGTGGAATAGGGGCCGCCTCTACTTCTGACTTCCTCCCTGCCCTGTGTTTTCCTGCGCCGCGCCCGCGCCGAAGTCGCGCCCATCGCCGCAACCCGCTTCGTAGTCCCGGCTCGTGGCATACACGTGGACGGATTTCGGCAGCATGCGCGCAATCAATTCCCCGCGCGCCACGACCGCTGCTTCCTCCGTATACAGACGGCAGAGCGTTGTTCCGTTCAGCGCGCCGAGCCCGTCCACAACGACGGCCGTGTGCCGCACATCGTCCTCGTTTACCAGGACGAGCAGCCAGTCGTCTCCCACGCACCGCGCGAAATAGGCCACCCGCGGCGTCTTGTCAGGATTCTGGTCCTCGAGCACGCTCAACCGCGTTCCCGGCGCATCGGGCGCGGTCAAGAATGGCTGCAACGCCGCCAGTTCGCGCGTCAGCGCGTAGAGCGATTCGCGGCACGCATCGGACTTCAGATAGGTCGAGCCCCAATACAAGATGCCGTCCGCACCGTGGGCAATCGCGTCGTAGGCCATGAACCGCGATTCCTCGAACGTGGGATAGGCTTCGCCTTTCGCATCGTAATACTCGCCCAACTCGTGCCACGAGAATGCCTGCAACACCATGTACACGGGCATGCCGCGTCCGATCTGGTTCCACCGCTCCGTCGCCGCCGCGATCTCCGCGATGTTGCGCCGGTCCTCGTGCACAGGATAATAGTCGCAGCCCGTGACATCCGTGAAATCCAGGTATTGGCGCACGTAATACACGTCGCTGTTTTTCGCCTCGTTGATCCACACCGGACGCTTCGCCGCGTCGAGTTCGCGAATCATGGCCACGGCCGCGCGCATTTTCGGAACGATTTTCGCCGCCTGTTCGGCCGCGTACGCCTTTGCCTCCGGCGCCTGGTCCCACCACGCGTCACGCGTCTTGTAAACGCCCATCGTGCGGAACAGCCCGCTGAACGCCGTGAAGTTCCACACTACTTCGTCCGGGCCTTCCCATACCGCAAGAGCCGGATGCTCCGCCAACTCCGCCACCTTCGCGCGCAAGTCCTCCGTCGCCCCCTGCTCTAAAGGCAGTGGCGCCACTCCCTGCAGACCCAGCGCGTGCAGCCGGTCGAGCTCCGCTCGGCTACTGCACCGCACCAGGTTTACCCCCGCATCCGCCATGGCCTTCAGCCCCTCGTCGCTCTCCGGCAACTCGTAAAAACCCAGCGGGAACGCCTTTTGGCCATCCTTGACCAGGAACCCGTCGTGTTGCGCCGCATCGGCCCAGCACGCGGAAAGCGTAACCGCTGCCGCAAGGGACACCCATCTCATTTTTCGCCGCCCGCGCATTGCGCTTCCTCCTCCCATAGGGGATCGACCCAGGGTCTTGTCAAGCAAAACCGCGTGGTTTCCGCAACTCCCTCGCAAGCATCTTGCGAGTTCGGTTCTTCAGACGCCTCGTCTTGCACCAGAACCTCGTCTTTCAGCCTATCATCTGCCGAGACCCCGCGCCAACACCGTATGCCTCGCATGGCGGCCGTTGGCCCCTCTCCCGCCGCTCGTGTTCGCGGTCTGTGTCGCGGTCTGGCCCCACCCTTCAGTTTTTGGTATCGTAACGGCAATCCACCCTGTTCGGGACCAAGCTGGGGAGAATGCATCATGAACGCGACCCGCACCGTCTGCGCAACACTAATCCTCGGAATTACCCTGGGAGGCATTGCCATGGCCCAATGGAAACCCGTCGAAGGCCAGCTTATGACGCGCTGGGCCAAAGACGTCTCGCCCGACAACGTCTGGCCCGAGTACCCTCGCCCGCAAATGACCCGGGAACGCTGGCAAAACCTTAACGGACTCTGGGATTACGCGATCACCCCAAGCACAGCCGAAACCGCCCCGGCCGTATGGGAAGGCCGAATCCTCGTGCCTTTCGCTATCGAGTCCGCCTTATCCGGCGTCAAGAAAGCCGTCCAGCCCAACCAGACCCTATGGTACCGCCGCGCCTTCACCGTGCCTGAAAACCTGGCCGAGCAGCGTCTTCTCCTCCATTTCAACGCGGTCGATTGGGAATGCACCGTCTTTGTGAACGGGACGTTCTGCGGGCGGCACCAGGGCGGTTACGACCGCTTCTATTTGGACATCACCAGTGCTCTCAAGCCCGCCGGCGACCAGGAACTCATCGTGGCCGTGTGGGACCCCTCCGACAAGGGTTACCAGCCTCACGGCAAGCAGATCCTCGAACCCCAGGGCATCTGGTACACCGCCGTCACGGGCATCTGGCAGACCGTTTGGCTTGAACCCGTACCCCGCGCGCATATCAAAGACCTGTCCATGACCCCCGACATCGATAAGGGCGTACTGCGACTCACCGTCGCCACGGATGGCGCCACGCCCGGCGATGAGGTCGTAGCCGTAGCGTTCGATGGCGGCACGAAAGTCGTCGGCGCGGTAGGAACACCCGGGGCGCCCTTCGAAATCCCTATCGAAAACGCCAAGCTGTGGTCCCCCGACTCGCCGTTCCTCTATGACCTCACCGTATCCCTCATGCGCGGCGACAACACCCTCGACGAGGTCAACAGTTACTTCGGCATGCGCAAGATCGCCGTCGCGAAAGACGAGAACGGCGTCAACCGGCTCTTCCTCAACAACAACGTGCTCTTCCAACTCGGCCCACTCGATCAGGGCTGGTGGCCTGACGGCCTGTACACCGCCCCGACCGACGAAGCCCTCCGGTACGATGTCGAGACCACCCGTGCCATGGGATTCAATATGGCGCGTAAACACGTCAAGATCGAACCTCCGCGCTGGTATTACCACTGCGACCAGCTCGGCCTCCTCGTATGGCAGGACATGCCCAGCGGCGACGCCTACATCGGCCACGAAGACCCCGATATCGAGCGCGTGCCCCAGTCCGCGCACAACTACTACCGCGAACTGGGCGAACTCGTCCGGGATTTCGGAAACCATCCTTGTATCGTCATGTGGGTGCCGTTTAACGAAGGCTGGGGACAGTTCCAGACCAGCGAGATTACCGCATGGTTGAAAGAAATCGACCCCAGCCGGCTCGTCAACCAGACCAGTGGCTGGGCCGATCGGGGCGGCAGCGACGTTCATGACAAACACAGCTACCCCGGACCCGACATGTTCCCCATCGAAGAAAGCCGCGCGTCCGTCCTGGGTGAATTCGGCGGTCTCGGATGGCCGATCCAAGGTCATCTGTGGTGGGACAAACGCAACTGGGGCTATCGCAACTATCAGGACAGGGAGGCACTGGCCCGCCACTACGAACAGCTTATCCGCAAGCTGCGATACCTCATCCATGACGGCCTCGCCGCGGCCGTGTACACCCAGACCACCGATGTCGAGGGTGAGGTCAACGGCCTCATGACCTACGACCGTGAAATCGTCAAGCTCGGCGTCGACTGGCTCAAGAACGTTAACAGCGCCGCCTACCTGCCCCCGCCCGAATTGTCCGTACTCGCGCCCACCTCAGAGAAAGAGGGGCTGCTCTGGCGCTACACCACCGACGACCCCGGCAATGGTTGGGAACAACCCGGCTACGACGCCTCGAAATGGAAAGAGGGCCCCGGCGTTCTGGGCAAGAAAGACACCCCCGGCGCAAGAGTGCGCACGCCCTGGGAAACGCCCAGCATATGGGCGCGCCGCGAGTTCACCATCGAAACGCTTCCCGACGGGGACTACTACCTCGACATCCTTCACGATGAAGACGCCGAGGTCTACATCAACGGCGTGCTCGCGGCCAAGGCCGAAGGGTATAACGGCGCCTACGAGCAGTGCCTCATTCCCGATGCCGCGCGCGCCGCACTGAAACCCGGAGCAAACCTGTTCGCCGTGCACTGCACCCAGACCGAAGGCGGACAAAGCATCGACGTCGGGCTCGTCGTCGAAAAACCATGACATAACCCGAAAGAAAACCAGGGCGTGCCCCGCTGCAAATGGACCTCAAGCCGGCGCTGGGGCCAGAGACTGCCCTGCTGAGAATCGCCGCTCCCGCCGGCCGCTTGCTCCGCGCCGTCCTGCGCCCGCGTCCATTCCGGTTCCGGAGGTCTTCTTCAGGGTGCGTCCAACTCGACCCAGGCCGAGGTTCGGGCGGAACGCCTGGCGGCGCCAATGAGTTTCTGAATGTAGATGCCCTGTTCGAGGCCGGGTTCGGCGGGCTTGTTTTCGGCGACGGCATAGAGGAAATTGGCGAGACACGCCATGTGGGAGCGCATCCACCCGATGCTCGCTTTGGGACTGGGGAATTTCCCGCCGGGTGCGGGGTATCGCTGGCCGGTGTCGATGCGGGTCCAGCCGCGTCGTCCGCCGACGGGTTCGCCGGGCGCGGTGGCGTCGTAGACCTCGAGATGGTGCGGCGCCATGAGGTTGAACCGCATGGCCCCTTTCGAGCCGTGGAGTTCGAAGCGCAGTTCGTCTTCGACGCCTGTGGCAATCTTGGTCGCTTCGACCGTGCCCAGCGCGCCGGACCTGGTCCGCACGAGCATCATCACGTTGTCTTCCGCGTCGACCTTCACCCGTTTCTTGGGCTCTTCAGCGGACGGACGGTCCGCATACGCGATCTGCGTCGCCGCCATGAGCGACGCGAAGTCCCCCACGAGCGGATGAAGTAGATCGAGGACGTGCGACGCGAGGTCCGCGAGCACGCCTCCGCCCGCTTCGGCCGAAAGCTTCCATCGGAGGGGCGCGTCGGGACTGGCGCTGCCCGCGTGAAGGTAGCTGGCGCGGAACTGCAGCAGATTTCCCAGGAACCCTTCCTCGACGAGCTGCCGCGCGCGAAGGGTGGCGGGGAAAAAGCGGTTCTGGAACGTCATCTGGGCAATGCCCGCATAGCTCTTGAGCGCAGCCTCGATGGGGGGAATCTCGTCCAGCCCGGCCACCAGGGGCTTGTCGCAATAGATGTGCTTATCATGCGCCATGGCCGAGAGGAGTTGGTCCTTGTGCAGATGGTTCGGCGTGCAGATATGAACGATGTCCACGTCGGGGTTTTCAGTGATCTCGCGGTAGTCGGTGGTGGCCACGCGGGCGCCGATTTGCGCGCGGCCGCGTTCGGCGGTCTCGATGCGGCTTGTGCAGATGTGGGTGATGCGCGTCGTGCAAGGCGGCGGCTCGTAAAACAGGGGGATGTTCAGGTGGCCGTAGGCATGGACCTTCCCGATGAAGCCGAAACCCAGGATGCCAACGTTATAAGTCTTCATGGTCTGCTCATTCCTGACGGCGCGGCTGTCTTGTTTTCCATTCGCGCATTGCGCCGACGAATTTCTCGAAAAGGTAGCGGCTGTCGTGCGGGCCCGGCGAAGCTTCAGGGTGGTACTGTACACTGAAGATCGGCATTTCCCTGTGTTCCATGCCCTCGACGGAGTTGTCGTTGAGGTTCGTGTGGGTGATGCGCACCTTGCTCTTGTTCAGCGAATCCGCGTCGACGGCAAAGCCGTGGTTTTGCGCGCTGATCTCGACCGCGCCCGTGTCGTGGTTCATGACCGGTTGGTTGCCGCCCCGGTGGCCGAATTTGAGTTTATAGGTCGTGCCGCCGAACGCATGGCCCAGGATCTGGTGTCCGAGGCAAATGCCGAAGATGGGCTTCTTGCCGAACAGCCCCCGAACGGTCGGATAGATGTACGGCAACGCGGCCGGGTCGCCGGGTCCGTTCGAGAGGAAGATGCCGTCGGGATTGTGGTTCAGTGCATCCCCGGCTGACGCCGTCGCGGGCAATACGATGACCTTGCACCCCGCCGCATCGAGCAGGCGCAGAATGTTGTATTTGATCCCGTAATCAAACGCGACGACGGTGAACTCGGCGTCTCTCTTGTCCGGGTTCCAGACATACGGCTCTTTCACCGACACGGCCTTGACATAATCGCTCCCCTCCATGTCCGGAGAGTCTATTGCCTTCTGGATGAGGCTGGCGTGGTCGAAATCCACCGTGCTGACGACGCACTTCTTCGCGCCCTCGGTGCGGAGCATCTTCGTGATCTTGCGCGTGTCGACGCCGTCGATGGCGACGATGTTGTGCTCGTTGAGGTACTCGGGCAGGCTCTGGCGCGCGCGGAAATTGCTGGGCGCCATGCAGCACTCGCGCATCACGAGTCCCTCGACGAACGGCGCGCGCGATTCCACGTCCTCCGGGTTCACGCCGTAATTCCCGATGAGGGGACAGGTCATCGTGACGACCTGACCCGCGTACGAGGGATCGGTCAGGATCTCCTGGTATCCGGTCATGCTGGTATTGAACACCAACTCGCCGCGGGTCTCGCCCTCCGCGCCGACGGCGTTGCCCTCGAACACCAGTCCGTTTTCAGTTGCAAGGATGGCTCTTCGTGTCGTGTTCATGGATTCTTGTATCGTTTCGTGCGGTCAGGGCGCGCGATAGACGAACCGCCCGTCACACAATGTGGCTTTGACCAAACCGCGCAGCCTGCGTCCTGCGAACGGCGTATTTCGGCTTCTCGACAAAAACGCCGCTGGATCCACCGTGTATTCCGCTTTCGGATCGAAGATGGCGATGTCCGCGGGCTTGCCTTCTTCGAGCTTGCCCGCGGGAAGCTCCAGAATCCGCGCGGGGGCACTGGTCATCATTTCGACAGCCCGCTCGAGCGTGAGGATACCAGGTTCAACCAGCTCCGTGATGACAAGTCCCAACGAGGTTTCGAGCCCCACGATGC
>DAOLNV010000025.1:53980-61588 GCA_035416745.1 Candidatus Hydrogenedentota bacterium
GGTTCAACCAGCTCCGTGATGACAAGTCCCAACGAGGTTTCGAGCCCCACGATGCCGAAGGGGGCGTAATCGAACTCGACGTCCTTTTCGGTCGGCGTGTGCGGGGCGTGATCCGTTGCGATGCAATCGATCGTGCCGTCCTTGATTCCTGTTTTGATCGCTGCCACGTCCTCTTCTTCGCGCAGGGGAGGATTCATCTTGGCGTTGGTATTGAAGGTCGTGACGGCGTCATCGGTGAGAGTCCAATAGTGCGGAGCGGTTTCGCAAGTGACGCGAATGCCGCGCGCTTTGGCCCGCCGCACGATCTCGACGCTTCCCGCGCTGCTCACGTGGCAGACATGAACCTTTGACTTGGTCATCTCGGCAAGCCGCATGAGACGGTCGACGGCGATCTCTTCCATCGCCTTGGGCATGCCCGACAGGCCCAGTTTGGTCGAATTGAGCCCGGCGTTCATGGCGCCGCCCTCGACCAGCGATGCGTCCTCGCAATGACCGAGGTAGGTCAGGCCGCACATGTCGGCGTATTCGAGGCATCGCCGCAATACGCGGCTGGAAGCGATGTCGTCGCCGTCGTCGGTGACCGCGACGGCCCCGACGGCCTTGAGTTCGGCCATTTCGGTCATCTCGGCGCCCGCACGGCCTTTGGTGGCGGCGGCAGCCGGCCAGATCTTGATGCAGGCCGTTTCGCGGGCGCGGCGGTTAACGAACTCGACCATCCCGCCGTTGTCGATGGGCGGTTGCGTGTTGGGCATCGTAACCACCGAAGTGAACCCGCCGCGCGCGGCCGCGCGGCTTCCCGAGGCGATGGTCTCTTTCGACTCGAAACCCGGTTCGCGAAAATGGACATGGATATCTACCAGTCCAGGGCATACGACGCACCCGGACGCGTCGAAGAGCTCGTCGCCGCTCAGGTCTTTGCCGATTCGGGCGATGTGTTCCCCTTCGATCAAGATGTCCAGCGGCATCGATGTCTTCGAGGCCGGGTCAATCACATCTCCGTTCTTGATGACGAGAGTCATTCCGTGGGCTCCCTAAACAGCCACCCTGGGTTTATTGACCAGCAAATGCATCACTGCCATACGCACCGCCACTCCGTTCGTCACTTGCTCGAGAATCACGTTCCGCGGCCCGTCAGCCACTTCAGTCGACAGTTCAACGTCGCGGTTGATCGGGCCGGGATGCATGATCAGGACGTCTTTCTTGGCGGCCTTGAGCGATTCATTGTCAATGCGGAAAAGCCGGATGTACTCCCGGATGCTTGGAAACAGGCACTTGCCCTGCCGCTCCAGCTGGATACGCAGCAGATAAATCACGTCAGCCCCTTCAATGGCTTCGCACAAGTCCGACGTGACGTCGGCGCCCAGTTTCGAGAACGCTCCCGGCAGTAGGGTCCGCGGCCCGCACAGCACCACGCTCGCGCCCAGTTTCGTAAGCCCCCACACATTACTGCGCGCGACGCGGCTGTGGGCGATGTCGCCGATGATGGCCACCCGGAGACCGTCAAGACCCGCTTGCGGGTCGTCGCGCGTCCTGCGCACATGCTGGCGAATCGTGAATGCGTCCAGCAACCCCTGCGTAGGGTGCTCGTGCGCGCCGTCGCCGGCGTTGATGATGTGGCTCGAATGGCGTTCGGCGAGAATGCGGGGCGCGCCGGCGGCGCTGTGTCGGATAACAACGATATCCGTATGCATGGCCTCGATGTTGTACAGGGTGTCGTGGAGCGTCTCGCCTTTCTTGGAACTCGAGACGTCCGCGTTCATGGTGAGCGTGTCGGCGCTGAGCCGTTTGGCGGCGAGTTCGAACGAGGTGCGGGTCCGCGTGCTGGGTTCGTAGAACCAGTTGACGACGAGGCGGCCCTGAAGCACCGGAACCTTCTTGATGCCGCTCTCGCGCTGGGATACCGCCAGAAACTGCGGGGCGGTGTCGAGGATCATCTCGAGTTCGTCCCGCGACAGGTCCTCGAGGCCGATGAGGTCCTTGCGCGTCCACACGCGCTGCTCGTTCTCGGTCGCGGTGGTCATGTTACTCTTCCCCTCCGCCCGTTTCATTCCCCGCGCCCCGCTCAAGAAGGACGGCGTCTTCGCCGTCGATCTCCTCGATCCGCACGGCTACGTGCTCGTCCGGAGCCGTGGCGAGGGCCCAGCCCAGGTAATCGGGTTGAATCGGCAGCTCGCGATGGCCGCGGTCAACCAGGCAAGCCAGCTGGATGCACTGGGGACGTCCGTAATCCATCACCTCATCGAGCGCCGCCCGGATCGTGCGTCCCGCCGCGATAACGTCGTCAACCAGAATCACCGTCATGCCGTCAACGTCAAAATCAAAGTGGGTTTCATTGCCGACCGTTGCGGGGACGCGCCCGCTACGGAGGTCGTCGCGGTACAGGGTGGTGGCAAGCGAGCCCACGCGCAAACGCGTGCCCGTCATGGCCTCGATGTAGTTCGCGAGCCGGTCCGCGAGAGGCCGGCCGCGGCTCAGGATGCCGAGAAGCGCCACGTTGGCCAGGGAATCGTATGCCGCCGTGATTTCCTGGGCCAGCCGGCGCAGGGCCGCCTCGATGGCCTCGTGGTCCATCACCACCGTGGTCTCAGGAGGGTAGTCTGCTTCGCTCATGGATATTCCTGGCCTTGGTTCTCGCCCGGAGGTGCGAAGCTCAGACAAAAAAAAGCCTTCTCACGTGGTGAGAAGGTGCTTCGCGCTGGTCGCGGTACTCACTTGAATGCGCCCCTCCGAGCCGGTTTTTCGAATTTTAACAAGCCGCACGGGCGCTGTCAAATCACGGGCGCCGGGTGACGCGCAAAAAACCGGCCCGGAAGACTTCCGGGCCGGTCCTCTCCGATTCCCGCGTGTCTCGCCTACTTCTTCGGGGCGATCGCGTCCTTGGCGGCCTTGGCAATGCGGAACTTCAAGACCTTCTTCGCAGGGATCTTGATGGTTTCGCCGGTAGCCGGATTGCGGCCGGTACGGGCTTTGCGATTCACGACCACGAGCTTGCCCAGTCCCGGAAGGGTGAACCCGGTCTTGGCTTCTCTGTACGCGATTTCCTTTATCTCCTCGAGGACAGCGGCGACATCCTTCTTGGTCAGGCCGGTCTTGTCGGCCAGCGCCGTCACGATCTGCGCTTTGGTCATGGGCTTCTTTCCTGACATTGGTTCTCCTCCTGGCATCGTGAAAGCTCTTCAAGCTTTCGTAAAACGTCCGCCGCGGGACCGGGGAAGCGCTACAGGCGCCACCCACTCGCGGCAAATTAACTCCCCGAGGGCCCCCTTATGTTGTTGGCCCGTGTGTTTGATTACAAATAAAATAGCGTTTTGTCAAGCCTTATTTTTCAAGGCCATTCGAATTTCGGTTCTCGAAAACCCTTGTCAATAGAGGGTCAAACACGATCCGTGTCACATGGAGATCTATGTAGCCAAGCCAGCTAACAACCTGCAAATGCTGTTCTTATGAAACGTTGCGGTTCCGGCGGCCGCACAGCTATAGTACGTGCCAGTGGCGTGAGTTTCACGTTTCCGGCTCACAATGAAAGACTGACGGAGCTCCGAAATAACCGATGTATTTGGCGGTTTTTTGCGCGGTCCGGGGCAACTTGCCCGCATTGCGCGCTATCCTCGAGGCCCTCGAACAGCGCGGAATCGAAACCGTTTTCAACGGGGGCAACTCCGTCGGCGCCTATCCGTGGCCCGATGAAGTCATCGCGTGCATCCGGCAAGCGCACATTCCCACCGTCCAGGGCATTGACGATCGCACGACGGCCCGCCTCTTGCGCAGCAGTGAAAAGCTGCTGCTCAAAATGCCCGAAGACACGCGGCGCGGCCTGGAATGGACGTACGCCCACACCGGCAGCGCGAACATCGAATGGCTGGGCACCTTGCCGAAGCAGCGCCGCTTCACTCTCGAGGGACTCGACATACTGTTGTGTCATGGCGCGCCGACCGGGATGAAAGAGCGGCTGACCCCCGATACGTCTCCGGATGTCTTCAACCGTCAGCGCGAGGCGGCCAACGCGCGTCTGATCCTGTGCGGGGGTTCTGAAGCGCCTTTTTCACGCCTCGTTGAAGACAGCCTCTTCGTGTGCCCCGGCGCGGCCACGGGACCGTCGGGCGCGCGCTACGCTGTCGTTGATACCGAATCCGCCCCCTGGACCGCTACCTTCCACGAGACGCCCTACGACACGGGCCTCGTGCTGCGCCGGCTCGAGGAGGCCGGCCTGGCAGCCAAGGAGTCCTGACACGGCGCACAAAGAGCCGCCTGTAAACCGTGCATCGCACAAGGAGGAACCCATCATGCCCGCGGAATCAGCACAACGCGCTGCCGCCATTCTTCGCGACGCAAGCCAGTTTCAATGGCACGTGATAACGCTCTTCGCCCTGGCGGTCTATGTCTACACGGTTGAGATCCAAAAACGGGACTGGAACGTGCTGTTCGGCGGGCTGGCGTTCTGGGCTATGGACTGGTTCAATGAGACTTGGAACTCGCTCGTTTTCCATTTGACAGGTTATGCGCCCGTGTGGGGAGCCCCAGGCGATACCGCTTACCTCATCCTGATCGGACTGAACATCGAGATCTGTTTCATGTTCGCGATCGCGGGGGTCGCCTTCTGCAAGATGCTGCCGAAAGACAAGCATCTCAAGATTCTCGGACTCCCCAACCGCCTCTTCATCGCGCTCACGAGCGCAGCGTTCTGCGTAGTCGTTGAGCTTCTCCTGAATGCCGTGGGCGCGTTGACGTGGGAGTGGCCGTGGTGGAACGCCGGCGCCCCGTGGCTCATTTTCCTCTTCGGTTACTTGCACTTCTTCCTCGTCGCCTTCTGGGTGCACGACATGGAAAAGCTCAAGAACAAAGTCAGGGTCGTGGGCGGGCTGTACGCGTTCGACGCCGCAATCCTGGTCCTCTTCGGCCCCGGCCTCGGGTGGATATGATAGAGGCGCCTCGCCAACGAGACGCCCCTCACTTCCTTTGGGTGACCTGCCGCAGGCTGGAGCACACCCCCGCGCCAAAACCCGGCACGTGGCGCCTCTTATAACCTGCCCGGCGTGCTCTTCGCGCGGTCTACTCGAGTTCCTTGACCTTCATGTTGCGGAACCAGATGGGCGCGCCCGCGTGTTTGCCCTGGAATCCAATCCGGCCTTTTGTCGGCAACTCGGCCTTAGGCCTGCTCAGCCATGACGGGATCTCGGAGCCGTCCGGATTGGTCTTCGCGGAGGTCCATTTGCTCATGTCCATCGAGGTGATGGGCTCGCCGTTCAACACGACGGTGATCAGCTTGTCCTTGCACGTGATGGTGAAGCGGTTCCATTCGCCGGGCTTCTTCACCACGCTTTTCGAGGGAGCGAGGTGCCCGAAGATCGCGCCGCACTGCCACGTCTTGGGCGAATTGGCCCATTTCTCGGCGAAATCATCGGCGATTTGGATTTCGACCGAGTTGGGAATCCAGTTCTCCGGGTCGCTGCAGTAGACGATGACGCCGCTATTTGTTCCCTCAGCCGTCTTGAACTCGAGATCCAGGATGAAGTTGTCGTAATCCTTCTTCGTCCAGATAGCCTTGTCCTCGGTAGCGGTCAATATGCCGTTCTCGAAGGTCCACACGCCTTCCGGCTTGTCGGCGTTGGAAAGATCGGGTTTGAACAGGTCGTTCCACGTGCTCACGTCGGGGTGGGCCGGCTTTTGTTCCGCAGCCGGCGCGGTTTCCTGGCTATAGCACGCCAAGGCCATGCACAACATCGCTGCAACAACTACAACGCGCTTCAACATGGTTCGTCTCTCCCAAGTATTCAGCCCCTTGCTTGCAGAACGTACACCGATACGCTCAAAAAGGGGGTGGTTGCGTGTCCCGGCAATGCTCGGGATTGCCTCTTGGAAACGCAATTGTAGAATCATCGTCATGCACTATCAAGTCGCGCGCCTGAACGCGGAACCCGTATCGCCGCCACGTCCCGCGGCCGCAAGCGCGGGGGCGCCTCAAGATCGTGGCATAATGGACTACTCCAAGGCGAAATTCGCCACGCAATCCCCGCTCCGCACCAGGAAACAAGCCTGCGTAGCGCATTGATAACGAGGGACTTATCCAAATCGCCCCCGTCTGGCATACTGGATGCATACGCACCTGTGGGAGGAGCTTGTGATGAACGACAGGGAACGCACCTATACACAAGATGAAGTCACCGCCATAGTCGCGTCGGCTTTGCGCCGTCAGCGGAGCCGCGACCGGGTCTCGCTGGAAGATCTCGTCGAGATAGCCGCCGAATTGGGGGTAAGCCGGGGCGCGGTCGAGGAGGCCGCGAAACATCTCGCTACGGAACGCGACATGGAGTATGCCCGCGAACAGTGGCTCGCCCGGCAGCGGCGCGAGTTCCGGGACCACGCGGTCGCGTACGTCATTGTGAACGCTTTTCTGATTGTTGTCGACCTGCTGGTGTCGGGCGGCAGTTGGTGGTACTGGGCGCTGATTGGCTGGGGCGTGGGCCTGGCCTTCCACGCCTACAGCACCTTCTTCCCCAACCCCGAAGAGGTCGATAAAGGCGCCCGGGCATTGATCAACGGCGGCAAACTCGAGCGAGAACCCCACGTGTAATCGGGCAAAGGCCTGAACCACCCGCTCCAACCCGGCCTCCGAGCCGGACCAGTTGGAGCAGCCAGACGACTCAGACCTGCCGGGCCTCTTCCTTGGCGAAAGACCGGATAATCCCGGGCAGCGACGCTTGTGCCGCCTTGAGCCACCCTGTATTCTTCACGGGCCCGTCAGACTGTGTATAATGATTGTATGGTGTGAAGGGACCCTGCTACGTTTGTGCACTTGCTCCGGCTGACGAGGAGATGTCGTGATGCCGCTGATGGAGGAAATGGAAAGTTCCGGCAAGTGGCTTTTCCGGTGGAGAAGTTACCTGCCGTTGATCCTGGTGGCGCTGTTCCTTGCCGGCCTGCAGTACTTCTCATATCCTTTCGGCAGCCATATGCTTGACGTGGCCTGGGAGATGGTGTGCCTGGCCGTGTCGCTGGCCGGTCTTGGGATTCGCATCCTAACCATCGGTTACGCGCAGCCGCACACGTCGGGCCGCAACACGAAAAAGCAGGTTGCGGAATCGCTCAACACCTCGGGGATGTACTCGATTGTGCGAAACCCCTTGTACCTTGGCAATTTCCTTGTCGGACTGGGTCCTGCGATGTTTCTTCGCGTGTGGTGGATCCCTGTCATTTACCTCCTGCTGTTCATGCTCTATTACGAGCGCATCGTCTTTACCGAAGAGATGTTTCTCCGCCGCAAGTTCGGGCAGGCGTATTTGGACTGGGCCTCCAGAACGCCGGCCTTTCTGCCCCGGTGGCGCCAATGGCACGCTGCCGAACAAAAATTCTCATTCAGGAAGATCCTCCGCCATGAGCACCAGACACTGTTTGGCATCATCGTGGCCTTCTACGCTATCGAAACCGTAACGGAGGTCGAGATGGGGAATTGGCCGCGCTTCGATATCGCTTGGCCGGACCCCGTTTGGAACATCCTTCTGGCGATAGGGCTTGTCGTATTCGTCGTGATTCGCGTTTTGAGAAAGGTGACGACGCTGCTCCGGGATGAGTCCTGACCCGCCCCTTCCGTTCCCGCCACCGCCGTTTCCT